>NZ_JBNCKP010000018.1:0-150218 GCF_049841575.1 Micromonospora sp. DT201
CGGACGAACTTCCGCCTTGCCGGACCGCCGCCTGGACTCCGCCTCGGCTCAACCGAGGGCTTTGACACAGGCCCTAACCGGAGTGCGGCGACCTCCGGCCGGCGGCTTTTCGCGTCAACGACCCGCGAGCGGGCAACCGCTTCTTCAGGTCCGCCCAGGCGGCCTGCACGTCGGCGCTGATGGGGGTGCCGGCTTCGCGGTAACCGAGAAGCCGGGCAATGCCGAGCCCGATCGCGAAGCCGCCGAGTGCGCCGAGCGTCGCGTGCAGGGGCCACGACACGGCTACGGGTCGTTCCGGGGCCTCGGCGGCCTTGAGCACGCTGACCTGTGCCAACGCGCCGAGACCGGCCGGCGCGGCGTCCCGTTCCGCGATCCGCTGCAACTCGGCGGCGAGCTCGTTGGCGATTGCCGCAGCTGCGGAAGCGTCACCGTCGGTAACGGCAACGTCGATCGCCAGGGCATTCACCGTTGACGACGCCACGATTTTGTCAGCCATCTCTGCGGTCGTGTATGGCAACTGGAGCGCGTCGACCACCGGCCGGGTCAACCGCGGAGTGTTCATCATGCTGGCGTAGGTCTTCACCCGCCGCTGCATCAGCTTCTCGGCGTTAGGTGGCGCGGAGCCGGCCTGCTCCTGCGTGTTGGGCCCGTTCCCCTGCCCGGTGGCGGGCTGTTCCCGAACGAAGGTGACGAGCAGTTGCACCTCGGCCCGATAGCTGAGGGGCTGACTCGTGGCCAGGACGCCGGCTCCGGCACCGCCCAGCACCGCGAGCGTCGCCACGATTACCCACCGTCTTCCGATTACGCCAAGCAGGCGAGCGAGGTACATGCGGCTCCACGTCAATCGGCCGTCGAGGAAGCGCCAGACTACCTCCCGCGCCAACCGAGGCCGTTGGGCTGCCCCTGGTAGCGGTGGCTCCACCACCCCGGGCACCTGGCGCGCGCCTGACACACGCCCCAGGTGGGCCGGGAACGCGAAGTCAAGGAGCGGTCGCGAGGAGTCCGGTCCTCGCGGGCGATTGCGGAGCGGAGCATCGTTCGGGTAGAAAGTGCCAGCGGCGTGGAACCCGTCGTACCACGCACTTTTGCAACTTCGGGGGAAAAGCGAGTGGAAGGCGTGTGGCCAGCCGCAGCTGTTCTACAGGCTGGCATCGATTCGAGGTCTGTCCGAGGCATCGGGTGTTAGTTCTGCTACGGCGGCTCGTCTCGCCGGAACGCCTCTATATCGCAGCCCTCGGCCTGACCGGTCTCGCGGCGCTGGTGTCGGTGACCCTACCCGCGACGGAGCGCGGCGAACTCGCCGCGAACATGGTGAGCGCCACCATGGGGGCCGCGCTTGGCGGTTTCTCCATTGACACGTTCCTGCTGTCTCGGCCAGGCGGATGGATCATCTCCCGAGGTCGGCGGTGGATCCTGGGCATCCTCGCGCTGTCGCTGGTGCTCACCCTCGTGGCCGCGGCGCTACTGACCGCGTTGGCCGGCATCGGCAGCTACGCGGTGGGCATGGGCGCCGCGTGCGGTCTGACCGTCTTCAACACGGCCGCCTCGTTGGGCCTGCGACTCAAGAGGTTCTGGTTCGTCTACTCCATGCGGGCCGTAGCCGGCGCCGTCCTGGTGGTCGGCTACGGGTTCCTCTATCTGGACAAGCAACTCGACGGCGGCCTCTGGAGCATGCTGTGGCTTGTCGTGCAGGTCGTCGCCGCAGCTGTCCTGGGCTTGGCAGTCCTCGCGTGGGCCCGGCGGTTCCGCCCAATTCCGGCGGCTACCGCAGGGCAGCCCGAATATCGCGCCGACCTTGTTGCCATGGGTCGGCTGCACATCGGGGTCTGCGCGCAGATGCTGACGTACCGGATGAGTCAGATCCTGGTGGCCCGCTTCGCCGGAGCGGGGGCACTCGGTGTCTACGCATTGGCTGTGGCGGCCCTGGAATTCGCTCAGTCCGGCGCGGTGGTCAAGTCGCAGCGGATCCTCGCCGAGCGTGATCCGGACGCCATCCGTGACCATGGCCGAGAGGTCATCAAGGGTGCGCTGCCGGTCGCGTCCCTGGCCGTCATCGGGCTCACTGTCCTTGGCCTGGTCGCGCCCGACTACCACTATGCGTGGATCTTCGGACTGCTCCTGTTGCCGGGAACGTTGGCTCTCTCAGCCGGCAAGACCTGGAGTGCCGCCCTGCTCAAGCGGAGCGGTGAACAGGCGACCACCGCAGTGGCCCTGATCACGATGTCCGTATCGATGGTGCTGTACTTCCTCCTCATTCCGTGGGCGGGCGCGTTCGGCGCCGCCATCGCATCATCGGTCGCGTACGGTGTGTACGCCTTCCGGACTCGGCAGAGCCTACAGCGCAATTCGCATTTCCTCCTCAAACGAATGGCTTAGCGGTGGACGTCTCAATCATCGTATTGACCTGGGAAGACTTCGAGCGCACCAACGGTTGCGTGCGATCGTTGCCGGCCGACGCGGAGGTCGTCGTCGTCGACAACGGCAGTGCCGCCGACATCAGTGCGGCACTGAGCGCGATGTGTGAAGAGACCGGAGCAAAGTACGTCCGCTCGGACGAGAATCTCGGCTATGCCAAGGGAATGAATCTTGGCGTGCGGCACAGCACGCGATCGCGCGTGATTCTGTCGAACAACGACATCGTCGTGGAGCCGGGCGCGATCGAGCTATTGATGGCGCAGCTCGATGATCCCGCTGTCGGGGCCGCATTCCCGAAGGTGCTCGACGCCACGGGCAAGGACCAGACCGCGGCGGGCCGCTTCCTGACGGTGGGTGCTGGCGTCGCGCACGCCACCGGGCTGAGCATGCTCTTCCCACAGTTGCGAATCGTCTCCACGCCCGATCAGGGCGACTGGCTCTCCGGGCCGTTCGTCGCGATGCGGCGGCAGACGCTCGACCAGATCGGCGGCGTCGACGAGTCCTCGTTCTTCTACTCCGAGGATCTGCGGCTCTGCTGGGCTGTTCGGCAGTTGGGGCTGCGTCTCGCCTACGTGCCGGAATCCGTCGTGATGCACGAGGACGACGCAAGCGCCAAGCGCCGGTGGCCGGTGGAGGAGATCTCGCGCCGGCAGACCCGCGAGTTCATCCGGGCCAGCCGGGAGCTCGCCGGCTGGCGCGGGAACGTCGCCTGCTCCGCATACACGTTCGGCGTGCTGATGCGGGCGGCCGTCGGCGGCGGCACGGCCCGACGGGCGGTGGCCAAGGGGGCGGTGGAAGGCATGGGAGCACGATGAAGGTCCTGTTCGTCTGCACGACCGGCGGTTCAGGGCGACGACAGCTCGGTGGCGCCGAACGTTTCCTCATCGAGATGCTTCCGGCCCTGACCGAGCAGGGCGTGGAGGTGATCGCCGCCACGCCGGACGATGAGGTTGCGGAGTCGCTTCGCGCATCGGGAATCCAGTGGATTCCGCTCGGCGCCACGAAGCGCGTCGATCTCGGGTACGCGCGGGGGATCCGACGGATCGTCGAAGAGCTACGTCCGGACGTGGTGAGCGCGCACCTGCTGTCCGCTGCGATGCACGTCCGCGCGGGGCTGGGCGTCCAGAGCCGGCGGACGCCGGTGGTCGTCGCGCTGCACAACAGCCTGTGGCAGTACCGCGACACGGCAGAATCGCTGCGCCAGAAGGCTGCGGTGCAGGCCAATATCACCACGGACCTGGCCTTCCGCCGGCTTCGGCCGCACGCGACCGTTGCGGTCTCCACCTTCGAGGGCGACGAACTAGAAAAACGTGGACACGTGCGGAAAAACGTCCACGTGATCCCGAATCCGCTGCCCGCGGTCTGGCCCTCGGTCGACGACATGCCCGAGCTCGCGCCGTCGGCTCCGATCCGCGTCGGCTTCCTCGGTCGGATCGAGCGGGAAAAGGGTGCGGACCTGCTGTCGGACATCGCGGCCGCGCTGCCCGAGGTCGAGTTCTTGATTGCCGGCGCGGGGACCACGCCGATCGCGCCGCTTCCGAACATCCAGTTGGTTGGACGGGTGGATGCGGCCTCGTTCCTGCAAAAGGTGAATTGTCTACTCGTGCCGTCTCGGGTGGAGTCCTTCGGACGCAGTGCCCTGGAGGCGATGTCTCTCGGCGTACCGGTCGTGCACTCCGGTGTCGGCGGGCTGTCGGAGATCACCCGGCAGGGTGCGGGTGTCCTCGGGTTCCAGGCTGAGATGACCCCGGAGGCGATGGTGGCGGCCATCCAGGCGGCAACCAAGCCGGCCGCCTACAACGCGCAGCGCCGCGACCTGGCGCGGGAGTACGCGACGCAATACTCCTTCTCGCGCTGCGTGGAGCGCTGGCTCGGCCTCTATCGAGCAGTCGCGAATGACACTCGCTGAGAGACGGCTCTGGTCGGTCGGACTCCCTCTCGCCCTTGGCATTCTCCTGCTCCTGGCCACCCAGTGGGCCGGGCTCGCGGTCACGGCCGGTCTGGTGGTGGTGGCCATCTTCGCCGCCCGGGCCCGGTCCTGGGCCCTGGCTGCCTGTGCCGCCGTCTGGAGCGCTGCCATGCTCGCGGTGCAGACGCTGCCCGGCCCCTACGATTCCTGGGCGGGCAAGGCGGTTCTGCCGGTTCTCGCTGGATACGTGTCCGTCTTCCTGGCCGCTTGGGCCATCGGAAGGCAGGTGATCAGCTGGCGAACCGACCGGATCAACCTGCCCATGCCCAGGCCTAGGCCGCAACTCCGCTGGCCAACCGACCGGCGCCTGTTGACGTACCTGTTGGTGCTGCTCGGCATCGCGTCCGTGACCGCGGCAATCCGCTTCCGCGGCGTCGTACCACCCCTCTTCGCCGACAACCCAGACGTGGCCCGGCAGGCGCTCCGGCTGCAGTCGAGCATCGTCATCGGCCTGTTGTCCGAGGCGTGGACCCTCGGGATGGGCGTCTCGCTGCTGCGCGCCGTGTCCGGCAACCGGAGCAGGTCGCTCATCTTCTACGTGCTCGCCGGCGTCTTCACGGTGGGTGCGGCCCTCGGCGCGAGCAAGAACTCGGTGCTCGTCGGCATCGCACCCGCCCTCATCGCCGCGCTCTCGGCACGACACTCGCGGCCACGCGCGTCGAAGTCCTTCAAGAAGATTCCGGTCATACTCCTGATCGCCGCGGTGGTGCTCGGCACGGCGGTCTTTCTCGGCGGGCAGCGCACCATGGCGGGCACCGGCTCGTTCGAGACGGAGTTCCGGTCGCGATATGGCAACAGCGCGCTGGCGAGCAGCGCCGCGTCGCTCGACCTGTCGCTGAGCTCCTCCACCGAGACGTTCGGCCGACTCTGGTCGCAGCGGGAGAACTTCGAACCGACGTACGGCGCGTACTCGCTGACGTTCCTGGGGTCGCACGCCCAACCGCTGTTCGGTCAGGTCGACCTGTACGGGCTGACGTCCCAACTGAGCCAGCCGTACTTCATGAATACCGCGACCTTCGTGGCCATCCCGTTGCTCGACTACGGGCCGATCGGGGTCCTCTTCTTTCTCGCCGCCCTAGGGTTGGCGATCGGCTCGACCGAACGCTGGTTCGAGTTTTCGGCGTCACCCGCCGCACAGTTGGGGCGGGGATTCATCGTGTACTTTGCCCTGTTCGGCGTCTACGAGCTATATCCGCTCATCTATCCAACCTGGCTGAGCCTGGTACCCGGGCTCTGGGTCCTGCACTGGCTGGGGAGAACGGCGAAATGAACGAGACACGGCCCATGGGCCTCACAGTCGTAACTGTCCTCTACAGGTCTGCCGAAATGCTGGCGGAGACGCTACCGACCTGGGTACGCAGCGCCGGCAACCTTCCGATCACCTTCATCTTCGCCGACAACTGGCCAGAGGACGGGTGCGAGAAGGTCATCGCGAACTGCCTCGCCGACGACCAGTACGAGTACCTCCCCGACTCGTCGAATCCGGGTTTTGCGGCGGGCTGCAACCGTGCGGTCTCCGCCGTCGATACGAGCCACGTACTGCTGCTCAATCCTGATGTGTGGCTGCCCGACGACGCGTTGGCCCGCATCTGCGCCGCCATCGCCGAGGACCCAAGCAGGCCGATCGCGGTCGGTCTGGCGATGCACGGTGGGGAATACATCGGCATCGACGTCAACCCGATCTCGCTCTTCATCGACCGAACCGCCACCGCGTCGCGGGGGCCTCTCGGGCCGTCGGGCGGCGCCGCCGTCTTCCCAACCGAGCTGTTCCACCGCTTCGGCGGGTTCTACGAGCACCTCTTCGCCTGGGGTGAAGACGCTGACCTGGCCTACCGGCTCTACGCGTCGGGACTGCGGACTCGTGCGCTCGATCTCGTGCTTCCCCACGCGGGTGGGCACAGCGTCGAGGGCGACAACAAGCTCCAGGGCTTCCGCGCCTTCCTGTTGGCCCGCAACCGGCTCCTGGTCGCGGCCCGGGTCTTCACCTGGCCGCTGATGCTCGTCGCCATGCCGATACTTGCCCTGGCGCACCTTGCGCTCGCCGCCCGGCGTGTCCGTCAAGGCCTGCTGTGGCCGTTCCTCCGTGGCGTCGGACGTGGCCTGGTGGAGAGCCCAGCAGCCCGACGGCAGTGGAGCGGCAAGCGGTTCGGCTTCACATCCCTGTACAGCTATTTGAATGTTCGGAGAGCCGAATGACAGCACACAGCTGGAGCGTCGTTACGGTCACCTACAACTCGGCGGAAACGCTGCGTCAGTGTTGGGCCGGCGCGGCGAAACCGTACGAGTGGATCGTGGTGGAC
This sequence comes from Micromonospora sp. DT201, assembly GCF_049841575.1. Taxonomy (NCBI): domain Bacteria; kingdom Bacillati; phylum Actinomycetota; class Actinomycetes; order Micromonosporales; family Micromonosporaceae; genus Micromonospora; species Micromonospora sp. DT201. The sequence continues at coordinate 6,685 of NZ_JBNCKP010000018.1, forward strand.
AACTGCTCGGCCGACGACTCCGTGGCCGTCGCGGAGGAGTTGGGCGCCCGGGTGATCCGCCTGCCGGAGAACGTCGGCTTCTCCAAGGCCAACAACGTCGGGGCACGGGAGGCGGCGGGCAACTATGTCCTGTTCGCCAACCCGGACCTCGAGATCGAGCCAACTGGCTTCGATGTGCTGCAGGCGCACATCGACGTCCACGGTGGCCTGGCCGCGCCGCAACTGGTCACCTCGGAAGGCGTCCTACAGCCCAACGGTCGTGGCTTTCCCTACGCGACGGCCAAGCTGGGCAACCGCAAGGTCTGGCCCCTGTCCCGGATGCATGCCTCCTACCGGATCATCGCGAAACCTGGCGAGGCGATCTGGGTGGCCTGGGCAATGGGTGCCGCGATTGCCGCACGCAAGGCGGATTTCCTCGCGATGGGCGGGTGGAACGAGGAGTTCTTCCTCTACTACGAGGACCACGAGCTCGGATTGCGGGCATGGCGGCACGGCCTTCCCGTCGCCCTGCTCGGTGACGTCCGGTGGACCCATCACTGGGCTCGTGCAACCAACTCGTTCCGGTGGTCGCGGGCGCATTCGTTCGAGCTGCAGAGCGCCCGGACCTTCTTCGGCATGTTCCCCGAGTTCCTGATCGGGTTGCCCCTGGCCTCGCGGCGCAACCGACAGGCGGCGAGCCTGATCGGATCGCCGGTGCCGGCCCAACGGGGTCCGGGCGAGTCGGTGCCCTCGCCGACCAGTGCCGGGGGAGCCAGCTAGTTTAGGCGGTCTCCGTTGCTACCTTTCCTCAGGCGCCCGGCGCGACAGCCGATGATGTCGCAGCCGGCCGCCGAGGCGTGTGGCGTCGATCGGTGCGGCACCGTCGACGGCCGGTGGCAGGGTCCCAGCACTGCGCCCGACCACCTGCGGCAGACCTGGTGAAGCGACCTCCGACAGATGCTGGTGGCCGTTGCGCTCGGGCTGGTCGGCTTCTTCAACGCCCGGTAGCTCCCCACTGAAGATGGGAACTTGCGTGGTTACACAGCTCGCGGGTCGACACGTGGGCAGAAACGAAGCGATGGCCGCGCGCTCGATCAGGCGCCTCCCGAACCCGGCGGACTGGATCGCCGTCGCCGTGCTCCTTGCGTTCCTTCCGGTCGTGCACGACGTCAGGACCACGCTCACAGCCCCCTACTGGCTCGATGAGGCATGGGTGGCGCTCTCGGTACGGTTCCCGCTCGCCGACCTGCCGGTCACGACCTCGTCGACTCCGATTGGCTGGAGCTTCCTCCTCCGACTCGTCCCGGACCCCGACTACCTTCGGGCGGTTCCACTCGCTTTTCACGGACTATCGGTCGGTGTGGCGTATGCGCTCGGGCGTCTGCCGCAGTGGCCGACTCGGCGACTCGGGATCGTGGCGGGCACCGTCGCCGGAGCAGCGGTCCTACTCCTCCCGGCCCAGCAGGTCCGCCAGGACCTGAAGCAGTATTCCGCCGACGCCGCCGTCGCGGTGAGTCTGCTCGCGTTGACCGCATGGACGGAACGGGCGTGGTCTCGCAGGCGGCTCGGCGTGGTCGCGGCCGCAGTGTGCCTGGGAATGCTCTTCAGCCACGTGACCGCCATCATCGCCCCATGCGTGTTCGGCGGATTACTTCTGGTCACCGTGATTCGACGTCAGTGGTCGCGGCTCCTTGACGTCGCCGTGGCCGGCTTCATTGCCGCGTTGCTCGCGGCAGCCATCTATGTCGGCATCTCGGCGCGAGCCCGAACCGACGCAATGCAGGAGTTCTGGGCCTCAAGTTTTCCACGGCTGGCAGAGGTGCCCGGCTATGTTCTAGATCGGGCACACGACCTGACCGTGATCCTCGGCGCGCCCGTGCTGCTCGTTGTCGGGCTGGTCGTCATCGGCGTCGTAAGCCTCGTTAAGGCAAGCCGCCCCGCCACGGCCATCGCGGTGAGCCTGCTGCCGACGACGGTGGTAGCCCTGGGGGTCGCGAAGGTATACCCACTCCTGGACCCGCGCACCTCGCACTTCCTCCTCGTCACGGCTGCGGCGGTGGCGGGCATCGGTCTCGTCGGCACGGCGAACCTGGCGGCCGGGCTCGTCAACCGCGTGCTGCACCGCGATGCGCCGACCGTCGTGACTGCGGCGATCTGCGCGCTCCTGCTCGGTGTGTTCAGTGTTCACAACGGCGCCTGGTACCGGTTCGATGGAGACGAGCCCGGGCTCGAACGTTTGCCGACCACCATGATGGACGTTCGAACAGCGACCGAGTACGTAAACGCACACCGATCGCGGAACGACGTGGTCATCCTGAACCACAAGGCGTGGTACGGCTTCGTGTTCTATTCCGGAAGCACCGCGATTGACCTGGTCGCTCCGTACGGCAATACCGTTGGCTGGTGGGTCGAGATGCCCACTCGGTCAGACGTCGTCATGGTCCCCGGTACAGATAAGGCAGGCATCCGTCTCGGCCTTGACCAGGCGCTCAGGTTGGCTGGGCAGCGCGGGGGCGCGCGCATCTGGTTGATTCGGTCCTACGTCGGAGGCGAGGAGGCCGAAGCTTGGCGGTCGGTGCTCGCCGACTACCGCGTGGAACAGGTGACCGACGGAATCGAGCCGGTGGTCCTGATCAGCGAGGGCTAACAAATTCCGCATTACACGCCGCAGCGGGCCGGCCGTCCCGCGAGACCGATCAGCGACCCAGGTTAAACACGAGCACATCGACGCCCCGCTCAATCTCAGCCATCAGATTTCAATCCATGGACGGACCGCATGCAGACAGCCGAGCAGGGCAGCCGCGAATCCGCAGTTGCCGCAGAATCCACAGCACTGAGGAGTGACACCTCAGACAGGCAGATCGAATCTGAGGCCGCTGCGCCGGCCATGGTTCGAATCGAATCGAAATACAGGGAACTGGTCGCACGCCTACCCGGGATGGCGGCGTTCGCATGGTTCGGCCTCACCATTCTGGTCGCAGGCGTACCGTCCGCCCTGATGCCTTCGCCGGGTTTCGACCCGAGCTGGAAGGCCGGCATCGGCTTCGCAGTCTCCGACAATCTGCGCTTCGGTAAAGACATCGTCTTCAATTACGGTCCGTGGGGGTTCCTCGACTGGCCGCAGCATGTGAGCCGCCCGCAGGCGGCGCTGGGCTTCCTGTTCACGACGACGGCGGTTGTCGTCCTCTTCTGGGCCATCTACCTCTGCGTCCGACTGAGGTGGTCCGCCGGCGCCGCTGGCGCGATCGCTTTCGCCGTCACCGTTGCCAGTGGGCCAGCCGGGCCGGGCGGCAGGTTCGTCTACGCCGGCCTTCTGTTCGCCCTTCTAACGCTGCACCACCGGAGCACCAGGCGGACACACGACTGGCGGGGCACCCTGCCGACCGCAATCCTCACTGCCGTCGGGACCTTGCTGCTACAGGTCAAGTTCTCCGAGGGTGTGGTACTCCTTGCCCTGGCCGGTCTCGTCGCGGTGAGCGTCCGGTCGCTGGGGGACCTCATCAGGGGCGTCGGAGTAGCCGCGGCAGCCTTCGTGGTGACGTTCCTGACGCTCTGGCTTGTGGCAGGGCAGCGGGTCGCCGACATACTGCCGTGGGTGCGAGGCTCGCAGGAGATTTCCAGCGGCTACCAGGAAGCCCTCTCCATCGAGCAGGGCGAATACATTGTTGGCTATCTCGCCGCAGGGCTACTCGCGATCATCGTCGGAATCCTGGCATTGAGCAATGCGGTGCGCCACAAGACCGTCGTAACCGCCGGAGTCGTCGTGGTGTCGGCGGTCGTGCTCGCTTTCGGATTCAAGCATGGGTTCACCCGCCACGACCCGGCACACGAAGTCTCGTTCTTCATGGCGGCAGGCTTCCTGCTCATCGGCTTCGCCGCCTGGGTACGACGCCCCGGAATTGTACTGGCAGCCGCACTGGCGGCATTCATCATGGCACCCTCCGGCCTTGGAAACTACGACCCCTTCCAGGCCAGAGACCAGTGGAGGACGGGCACAGAACTCCTGGTCAACAACAACTATCGCCTCACCTCGATAGAGGCCAGCAGGATGCGGGCGCGCGACAAGTATCAGTTGCCGGAGAATGTTGTCAGCGAACTACGTGGTCGACCCGTGCACGTCGACCCGATGGAGCTGACCCTGCCGTGGGCCTACTCGTTGGACTGGCGCCCGGTCCCGGTCTTCCAGTCCTTCTCGGCGTACACGCCGTACCTCGACGAACTCAACGCCAAAGCTCTCGTCGAGGCGCCGGCAAACCAGGTCGTGCTGCACGAGGCCACGGTCGGCATCGATCGCCGCAATATCCGATGGGACACTCCCCAGTACCTGCTTGCCTTGGCTTGCAACTATCGTGTCGGCGCGCGCGCCGAACGCTGGTCTGTTCTTCATCACAGCCAGAACCGCTGCTCTCCGCCACAGACCACGCTCACCCAGCCGGTGACGGCGGGCGTGCCCGTTGCGGTCCCAGAGGCCGGTCCGAAGGAGATGATCGTCGCGCGTTACCGGCCTGAGCCAAGCTCGATGCTGGCCTCGTTGGTACACCTCGGCTTGAAGGACTGGTCGCCAATCCAGGTCGGCACCGACGACGGGACCTTCCGCCTGGCGGAGGCACTGACCGATGGCCCGCTAATGGTCTCACTCCCCGCCGAACTGGCCTGGCAGGCACCCTTCGACGCCTTCCAGTACCGCCAGCTCACCTTCAACCGCGCCGGCACGGTCGAATTCCAGGTCATCAGGGTGCAGTAGGTCAAGAACGAAGGCCTCCGGCCGGTGGAGCTGCCCAGGGACAGCGCCGCCAACCGGAGGCCTTCGTGTTTCCACCGCTGCCGGCCAGCTGACCGGGCCCGTACACGTTCAGCTGCCGCGACGCCACAGATCCCGGAGTGCGTCCCAGTTGCCAGCGATGCCTTCTTGGCAGAGCGTTTCGATGTAAGTGACGGCGTCGGTGTCATCGCGGTCCCACCAGATACCGCACATCACCCGACCATCCTTCAGTTTGAATACATACTCGAGGTAGCTCCCGGCCACACCGCTGATGTTGCCGGTCGTACGGGTTGCCTCGCGCAGCCCGGGCGACAAGGTGCCGCCGGCGAGGTTGAGCTGGAGGCGGAAGGCGCGTGCCGCGTCCTTCTCCTTCTTGTCGGGATAGAGCACGAAATGCAGAAATGCACCGCCGTAGTGGCAGAAGATGTGCCGCTTCTCGTTTGCAGGCAGGAACGGGGCGCCAAGGTCGTTGTACGCCGCACAGCCGCCGGCCTGCGCCAGCCAGGGCTCGGCCAGCGGCGCCAACTCGCCCTCGAACTTGGTCTTGTTGATGGACAGCTGCGTCGCCTCGAAGGGCGCGAGGGTGGCCTCGGTCGACGGCGCTCCCGCGTCGTCGCCACTGCGGCCGACGAAGAATCCTGCGGCGCCAGCGAGCAGGACGAGTACCAACGCACCGGCAATCAGAAACCACTTGGGGCGCTTCGGCTTTGGAGCCACCGGGGCGATCCGCCGGCCTCCGGATGACAAGGGATCAAACGGCGTCGGTCCGGCATGGTCGGCGTAGGCCGGGGACTGTGGGGCGGCAGAGACCGGCCGTGTCGACGGCGGTAGGGGCGAGGCCGGCACACCGGAGACCGATAGCGGGGGCACCGAGACCGGTTGCCCGGAGACCGGCTGGGTAGACATCGCCCACGGCTGCGCAGCCCAGGGCGGCTGAGGCGGAGCGGAAACCGACTGCGGCGGAGCAGAGACCGACTGCGGTGGGGCAGAGACCGACTGCGGCGGAGCGGAAACCGACTGCGGTGGGGCGGAAACCGACGCCGGCGGAGCAGAGACCGACTGCGGCGGAGCAGAGACGGACTCCGACGGCCCAGCACCCGGGTCTGGCATCGGGATGAGCACCTCCGACGCAGAGGTCGGCGGGTGCAGTTCCATGCCAAGGGCCTCGAACAGGCGTTGCGCCCCCATGCCGTTCTGCGCCGGGTACGCGACCCACGGCCGGGCGGCGGTGAAGTCACAGTTGACGTAGCGCTGCCCGCCAGGGGCGTGTGCCATGGCGCTGGCCGCGCTGGCGAACGCCTGCCGCCACTGTTGGTCGGCGGCCGCGGCACCCTCCAGCACCGCCACCGTGACGAGCCGGTCCTGCCCGTCGATAGCCCACCAGGCCATGCCCACCTTGCAGACGCTGAACGCCTCGGTGAACCTATACGGACCGACCGGTTGCATACAACAACTCCTCTGCTCATCCGCCGTGCGGATAGTACAGAGGCGATGCCCGTGCCATCACCCCCTGCGTTCGCCGCTCGCGGTGTGCTCGACCACTATCTGCCACTGCGACCAACCCGACGGCGCACGACCTTGCCCTTGAAAGTTTTCATGCATACAGTCGCGCCATGAATGAAGGCGGTGCGGGGTCGACCGACCACCTGCTCGACCTCTTCCACGGCGTACGACTCACCCCCATCCAGCGCCGCATCGCGCACTGCCTGGTGCAGCACGCCAGAGCAGCGGCCTACCTGTCCGCCGCCGAGGTCGCCGAGATGGCCGGAGTCAGCCAGCCGTCGGTGACCCGGTTTGCGATGGCGCTCGGTTACGACGGCTACCCCGCCCTCCGCCGCCGGCTACGGGACGCGGGTGCCACCGATGGCACAACGACAACTACGGACGACGCCGGCAACGAACTACAGCAGGCGGTACGCGCAGAGATGGGGAACCTGGACCGGCTGGCGACTCAACTCGCCGACCGGGACCGGATCGCCGAGACCGGGCGGTTGCTCGCACAGAGCCGCCCCCTGCCAGTGCTCGGCCTACGCGCCGCCGCGCCGCTCGCCGCGTACTTCGCCTATTTCGCGGCCAAGGTGCACCCGGACGTGCGGGTGCTCGACGACGGCGGCAGCCTGCTCACCGACCGCCTGGAGCAGGCGGCTGAGGCCGGGGCGTCCGCCCTGCTCGCATTCGTGCTGCCCCGCTACCCCAGGGAGACCCTGGACGCGCTGCGCGACGCCCGCGCCGCAGGGCTGACCGTGGTGGCGATCACCGACTCACCGGTCAGCCCCGCCACCGAGCACTCCGACGTGGTGCTGCCCGCGGCGGTCGGCGCGCAGCTCGTCTTCGACCTGCACACCGCCCCGATGACCCTGGCCATGGTGCTGTTGCAGGCGATCTGCGACGCCGCCCCGGCCGATACCCAGCGCCGACTGGAGGCGTTCGAGGCCTCTGCGGCTCGCCGTCAGTTGTTCCGCGGATGACCGGAGGAGACCCGAGATGACCCAGCCCGTCCGTGCCGCACGGGGCAGCAAGCTCACCGCCCGTGGGTGGCAGCAGGAGGCCGCCCTGCGGATGTTGATGAACAACCTCGACCCCGAGGTGGCCGAACGACCCGACGACCTGGTCGTCTACGGCGGCACCGGCAAGGCGGCACGGGACTGGCCTTCGTACCACGCGTTGGTCCGCACGCTTACCGACCTGCGCGAGGACGAGACGATGCTTGTGCAGTCCGGCCGCCCGGTCGGCGTGCTTCGCACCCACGAATGGGCGCCCCGGGTGCTGCTGGCCAACTCGAACCTGGTCGGTGACTGGGCGACCTGGCCGGAGTTTCGCCGGTTGGAGCATCTCGGGCTGACCATGTACGGGCAGATGACCGCCGGTTCGTGGATCTACATCGGCACCCAGGGCATCCTGCAGGGCACCTACGAGACGTTCGCGGCGGTGGCCGCGAAGAGGTTCGCGGGCACCCTCGCGGGCACACTGACGCTGACCGCCGGCTGCGGCGGGATGGGCGGCGCGCAGCCGCTCGCGGTCACCATGAACGGCGGTGTCTGCCTGATCGTCGACGTCGACCGGACCCGGCTCGACCGTCGGGCGCACGACCGCTATCTGGACGAGGTCGCCGACTCGCTGGACGACGCGGTGCGGCGGGTGCTCGCCGCGAAGCGGGACCGGCGCGCGCTCTCCGTCGGCGTGGTCGGCAACGCCGCCGAGGTCTTCCCCGAGTTGCTGAGCCGTGGCGTCGCCATCGACATCGTGACCGACCAGACCAGTGCCCACGACCCACTGTCGTACCTGCCGGTGGGGGTGGAGTTGGCCGACGCCCGCGACTACGCGCAGGCGAAGCCGGCCGAGTTCACCGACCGGGCTCGTGCGTCGATGGCGAAGCACGTCGAGGCGATGGTCGGTTTCGCCGACGCCGGCGCCGAGGTCTTCGACTATGGCAACTCGATCCGCGGCGAGGCGCAGCTCGCCGGCTACCAGCGCGCCTTCGACTTCCCCGGCTTCGTGCCCGCGTACATCCGGCCGCTGTTCTCCGAGGGTAAGGGCCCGTTCCGGTGGGCGGCGCTCTCCGGCGACCCGGCCGACATCGCGGCCACCGACCGGGCCATCCTGGAGCTGTTCCCGGAGAACGAGCACCTGGCCCGCTGGATCCGGATGGCCGGCGAGCGGGTCGCCTTCCAGGGCCTGCCGGCGCGGATCTGCTGGCTCGGGTACGGCGAGCGGGACAAGGCGGGCGTGCGGTTCAACGAGATGGTCGCCTCCGGCGAACTTTCCGCCCCGGTCGTCATCGGTCGGGATCACCTGGACGCCGGCAGCGTCGCCAGCCCGTACCGGGAGACCGAGGCGATGGCCGACGGCTCCGACGCGATCGCCGACTGGCCGCTGCTCAACGCCCTGGTCAACACGGCCAGCGGCGCCTCCTGGGTGTCCATCCACCACGGCGGCGGGGTGGGCATCGGCCGGTCGATCCACGCCGGGCAGGTCTGCGTGGCCGACGGCACCGCCCTCGCCGGGCAGAAGATCGAGCGGGTCCTCACCAACGACCCGGCGATGGGTGTGATCCGGCACGTCGACGCCGGTTACGACATCGCCCGTGACGTGGCGGCCCGCACCGGCCTCCGCACGCCGATGACGGAAGGCGGACCCGCGTGAGCGCGAGGAGTGCAGCGCAGCGGAGCCCCGCAGTCGCGAACAACAGGAGTAGAGCGTGACTGACGACCTTCCCGGCCGGTTCCGGGCTCTGTGGGACGAGATCGCGCCCGTCGGGCGGGACGCCGACAGCGGCGGCTACCTGCGGTACGCGCTGACCGCGCCGGAGATCGAGCTGCGCAGCTGGTTCCGAGCGCAGGCCGAACGCCGGGGCCTGCCGGTGACCGAGGACGGCAACGGCAACCTTTTCGCTCACTGGGGTGACCTGGAGGCTTCCGACGCGGTGCTCACCGGCAGCCACTTCGACTCGGTGCCGCACGGCGGGGCGTACGACGGGCCGCTCGGCATCGTCAGCGCGTTCCTCGCCGTGGACGAGCTGCGCGCCGCCGGTGTCACCCCGAATCGGCCGCTCGTGCTGGCCGCGTTCGTGGAGGAGGAGGGTGCACGCTTCGGCGTACCGTGTCTGGGGTCGCGGCTGCTCACCGGGGCCCTGCCGCCGGACCGCGCGGCCGGCCTGCGCGACGCGGCCGGGGTGAGCTTCGCCGAGGCGCTCGGTGACCGGCCGGCGGGTGCCCGCCCGGAGCTGCTGGGCCGGTTCGGCGCCTTCGTGGAGTTGCACGTCGAGCAGGGCCGCGCCCTCGTCGACGCCGACGCGCCGGTCGCGGTGGCCAGCGCGATCTGGCCGCACGGCCGGTGGCGCTTCGACGTCGTCGGCGAGGGCAACCACGCGGGTACGACCCGGATGGCCGACCGCCGCGACCCGATGCTCACGTACGCGTTCACGGTGCTGGCGGCCAACAAGGAGGCCCGGCTGCGGGGTGCGCACGCGACGGTGGGTCGGGTCGCCGTCGAACCGAACGCCACAAACGCGATTCCGTCGAAGGTGACCGGCTGGCTGGACGCCCGGGCGGCCGACCCGCAGACGCTGACCGGGCTGGTCGACGCGGTCTGGGGCAAGCTCGCCGAGCGGGCCCGGCGCGACGGTACGGTGGTGACGGTCACCGAGGAGTCGGCGACCCCGCTTGTCGCCTTCGACGGCGGGCTGGCCGAGCGGCTGGCCACGCTGCTGGATGCGCCAGTGCTGCCCACCGGCGCGGGGCACGACGCCGGGGTGCTCGCCGCGCACCTGCCCACCGCGATGCTGTTCGTGCGCAACCCGACCGGGGTGTCGCACTCCCCCGCCGAGGCGGCCAGCGACGACGACTGCGCCGCCGGGGTGCGGGCGCTGGCCCGGGTGCTGGAGGAGCTGACATGCCGGTGACACCGACCCGCTGGCTCGCCGAGTACGCCTGGCTGCCCGAGCACGCCGAACCCACCCCCGACGTGCTGATCGAGGTTGAGGACGGCCGGATCACAGGGCTCACGCCGCTGCTCGGGACCGGCGGCCCGCCCGCCGGGATCGAGGTGCTGCGGGACGCCACCCGGCTGCCCGGCCTCACCCTGCCCGGGCTGTCCAACGTGCACTCCCACGCCTTCCACCGGGCGTTGCGCGGGCGTACCCACGGTGGTCGGGGCGACTTCTGGACCTGGCGGGACCAGATGTACGCCGTCGCCGACCGGCTGGACCCGGACACCTACCTCGCCCTGGCCCGGGCGGTCTACGCCGAGATGGCGCTCGCCGGGATCACCGGCGTCGGCGAGTTCCACTACCTGCATCACCGGCCCGACGGCGGCACCTACGACGATCCGAACGCGATGGGTGCGGCGCTGGTGGAGGCCGCGGCGCACGCCGGGATCCGGCTCACCCTGCTGGACACCTGCTACCTGACCTCCAGCGTGGACGGTCAGGCCCTCGCCGGGCCGCAGCGCCGCTTCGGCGATGGCGACGCGACCCGCTGGGCCGAGCGGGCGGCGGCATTCCAGCCGACGGACTCCCACGCCCGGGTCGGTGCGGCCGTGCACTCGGTGCGGGCGGTCCCGGCCGACCAGCTCCGCACGGTTGCGGACTGGGCGCGGGAGCGGCGGGCACCACTGCACGTGCACCTCTCCGAGCAGCCCGCCGAGAACGACGAGTGCCGGGCCGTGCACGGGCGCACGCCCACCGCCGTGCTCGCCGAGCACGGCGTGCTCGGGCCGGACACCACCGCCGTGCACGCCACCCACCCGACCAGCGGCGACCTGACCCTGCTCGGCGAGAGCCGGACCGGGGTGTGCCTCTGCCCGACCACCGAGCGGGACCTCGCCGACGGGATCGGCCCGGCCCGTCGGATGGCCGACGTGGGGATCCGGTTGAGCCTGGGCAGCGACAGCCACGCCGTGATCGACCTGTTCGAGGAGGCCCGGGCGGTGGAACTGGACGAGCGGCTGCGCACCCGCCGACGCGGCCACTTCGCGCCGGTCGACCTGCTGACGGCGGCCAGCACCGCCGGGCACGCCGCGTTGGGCTGGGCCGACGCCGGGAGGATCGCCGTCGGCGCTCGCGCCGACCTGGTGACGGTACGGCTGGACAGCGCCCGTACCGCCGGCGTGCCACCGGTGGGCGTGTTCTTCGCGGCCTCCGCAGCGGATGTCGAGCAGGTCATGGTGGACGGCCGGGTGGTGGTGGCCGAGGGCCGGCACCTCACGGTCGACGTGCCGGCCGAGTTGTCGGCGGCCATCGAGGCGGTGACTCCCGCATGAGCAGTCTGCTTGTCGACAACATCGGGGAGCTGGTCACCAACGGTGCCGGTGAGGGCCCGCTGGGCATCCGCCGCGACGCCGCCGTACTCATCGAGGGAGGCCGGGTGGCCTGGGTCGGGCCGTCCGCGCACACGCCAGCCGCTGACCAGCGGGTCGACGCCGGCGGAGCGGCCGTGCTGCCCGGCTTCGTGGACAGCCACGCCCACCTGGTCTTCGCCGGGGATCGGGCCGCCGAGTTCGCCGCTCGGATGGCAGGTGCGCCCTACACCGGCGGCGGCATCCGGACCACTGTCGGAGCGACCCGGGCCGCCACCGACGACGAACTGCGAGCCACCGTGCGCCGGCTGCGCGGGGAGGCGCTGCGCCAGGGCACCACGACCATGGAGATCAAGAGTGGGTACGGGCTGACCGTCGCCGACGAGGCCCGCTCACTGCGGATCGCCGCCGAGGTGAGCGTGGAGACCACCTTCCTCGGCGCGCACGTGGTGCCCGCCGAGTACGCCGACCGCCCCGACGAGTACGTGGGGCTGATCTGTGGGCCGATGCTGGCCGCCGCCGCGCCGTACGCGAAGTGGATCGACGTGTTCTGCGAGCGGGGTGCCTTCGACGTCGACCAGGCCCGGGCCATCCTGTCCAGCGGTCAGGCCGCAGGGCTGGGCGTCCGGATCCACGCCAACCAACTCGGTCCCGGCCTGGGCGTTGCGCTCGGGGTGGAGCTGGGCGCGGCCAGCGTCGACCACTGCACCCACCTCAGCGACGCGGACGTGGCCGCACTGGCCGGCACGGCCCACAGCGACGGGTCGGGAACCCGCACGGTGGCGACCCTGCTGCCGGGTGCCGAGTTCTCCACCCGATCGCCGTACCCGGATGCCCGTCGACTGCTCGACGCCGGTGTCACCGTTGCGTTGGCCACCGACTGCAACCCCGGCTCGTCGTACACCTCGTCGATGCCGTTCTGTGTGGCCCTCGCGGTCCGCGAGATGCGGATGACCCCGTCCGAGGCGGTCTGGGCCGCGACCGCCGGTGGCGCGCGGGCGCTGCGCCGCGACGACATCGGCGTCCTCACCCCCGGCGCCCGGGCCGACCTCGTCGTCCTGGACGCGCCGTCCTACCTGCACCTGGCCTACCGGCCCGGTGTCCCCTTGATCCGCCAGGTAATGCGCAACGGAGTGCCCCAATGACGACCGTGACCATCCAGCCCACCGGAGTTTCGGCCGACGACGTGCTCGCGGTGGCCCGTGCCACCGCCACTGTCGTCCTCGACCCGGCCACCATCGACGCGATGACGACCAGCCGAGCCATCGTGGACGGCATCGAGTCGTCCGGCCGCCCCGTCTACGGTGTCTCCACGGGGTTCGGGGCACTGGCCAACACGTTCATCGCCCCGGAGCGGCGGGCCGAGCTGCAACACGCGCTGATCCGCTCGCACGCGGCCGGGGTGGGCGCCCCGATGCCCCGCGAGGTGGTCCGGGCCATGATGCTGCTGCGGGTCCGGTCCCTCGCGCTGGGCCGATCCGGGGTCCGCCCGCTGGTCGCCGAGGCCCTGGTCGATCTGCTCAACCACGACATCACCCCCTGGGTGCCGGAGCACGGCTCGCTGGGCGCGTCCGGTGACCTGGCACCGTTGGCGCACTGCGCGCTGGTGCTGCTCGGCGAGGGCTGGGTCCTCGGCCCGGCCGGCGAGCGGCAGGACGCGGCCGACGCGCTGACCGCCGCCGGGCTCAAGCCCATCGAGCTGGCCGCCAAGGAGGGGCTGGCGCTGATCAACGGCACCGACGGCATGCTCGGCATGCTGCTGCTGGCCATCCACGACGCGGCGCACCTGTTCGCCATGGCCGACGTGACAGCGGCGCTGGCCATCGAGGCGATGCTCGGCTCGGAACGGCCGTTCCTGCCCGAGCTGCACGCGATCCGGCCGCACCCCGGTCAGGCGGCATCGGCGGCGAACATCCACCGACTGCTACAGGACTCCCGGGTGATGGATTCACACCGCGACGACCTGGCGCACGCCGTGCAGGACGCGTACTCGATGCGGTGTGCCCCGCAGGTGGCCGGCGCGGCCCGCGACACCCTGGACTTCGTCCGCACGGTCGCGGGCCGGGAGCTGGTGTCCGTGGTGGACAACCCTGTCGTGCTGCCGGACGGCCGGGTCGAGTCGACGGGCAACTTCCACGGTGCGCCGCTCGGCTTCGCCGCGGACTTCCTCGCCATCGCCGCCGCCGAGGTGGGCGCGATCGCCGAGCGGCGGGTGGACCGGTTGCTCGACGTCACCCGATCCCGGGAACTGCCGGCGTTCCTGTCCCCCGACGCCGGGGTCAACTCCGGGCTGATGATCGCCCAGTACACGGCGGCAGGGATCGTCGCCGAGAACCGTCGCCTGGCCGCCCCTGCCTCGGTGGACTCGCTGCCCACCAGCGGCATGCAGGAAGACCACGTCTCGATGGGCTGGGCTGCGGCCAAGAAGCTACGCACCGTGCTGGACAACCTCACCAGCCTGCTCGCAGTCGAGTTGCTGGCCGGCGTACGCGGCCTGCAACTGCGCGCACCGCTGGACCCGTCACCGGCCGGCCGGGCCGCCGTCGCCGCGCTGGGCGGGGCGGCTGGCGAACCCGGCCCGGACGTGTTCCTCGCCCCCGTGATGGAGGCCGCCCGTGCCGTCGTCGCCGGGCCGGACCTGCGCGCCGCCATCGAACGGGAGGTCGGCCCGCTGGGCTGACCTCCCTCGGGTCGCTGTCGTCCGCAGCAGGTCAGGCGGCGGGCGGCAGCACCTCGCGCCCGTCAGGAGGCGGGCGGCAGCACTTTCGCGACCAGCTTGGCCAGCTCACGCAGCGCCTTGCCGCGGTGACTGATCGCGTCCTTCTCCGCCGGGGTGAGTTCGGCGTTGGTCCGCTCCTGCCCGTCGCCCAGGAAGATCGGGTCGTAGCCGAACCCACCATCGCCGCGCGGAGCGCGCAGCACCCGACCGGGCTGCCGGCCGTCGACCAGGTGCTCCTTGCCGCCGGGCAGCACCAGCGCCACCGTGCAGACGAACGAGGCCGCCCGCTGCTCGTCGGGCACGTCGGCGATCTGATCCAGCACCAACTGAAGGTTGGCCTTGTCATCGCCGTGCTTGCCGGACCAGCGGGCGCTGAACACCCCCGGCATCCCGTTGAGCGCGTCCACCGCGATCCCCGAGTCGTCCGCGATGGTCGGCAGCCCGCTCTGGCGGCAGCCCTCCCGCGCCTTGATCAGCGCGTTCTCGCCGAAGGTCAGGCCGGTCTCCGGCAGCTCCGCGTACTGCTCGATGTCGTCCAGCCCGATCAGGGCGATCCGGTGCGCGCCGAGCGCGCCGTCCAGGATCCGCTGAAGTTCCACAAGCTTCTTACGGTTACGCGTAGCGAGCAGGACCTTGTTCATGAAAGAGCCTTCCGCTGCGCTTCGGCCAACTCCGCGCAGCCCGCGACGGCCAGGTCGAGCAGGCTGTCGAGCTGGTCCCGGGCGAACACGCCCGCCTCGCCGGTGCCCTGCACCTCCACGAAGTCACCGGCACCGGTGCACACCACGTTCATGTCGACCTCGGCGGCGACGTCCTCCTCGTAGCAGAGGTCCAGTCGCGCCTCGCCGGCGATGATCCCCACGCTGACCGCAGCCACCGACCGGTGCATCACCTTCTCCGGCTTACCGGCCAACGCCTTGCGGGCGGCAAGCCACCCCACAGCGTCGTGCAACGCGACGTACGCGCCGGTGATCGCGGCCGTCCGGGTGCCGCCGTCGGCCTGGAGCACGTCGCAGTCGAGCACCACCGAGTTCTCGCCGAGCGCCTTGAGATCGATGCTGGCCCGCAGACTGCGGCCGATCAGCCGGGAGATCTCGTGTGTGCGGCCACCGACCCGACCCTTGACGCTCTCCCGGTCGGAGCGGGTGTTGGTGGCCCGGGGCAGCATCGCGTACTCGGCGGTCACCCAGCCGAGCCCGGAGCCCTTGCGCCAGCGGGGCACCCCCTCGGTGACGCTCGCCGTGCAGAGCACCCGCGTGCCGCCGAACTCGACGAGCACCGAGCCCTCCGGATGGGTGCTCCAGCCTCGGGTCAGGGTCACCGGTCGAAGTTGAGAGGGCCCTCGCCCATCAGGTCGCGCCATCCCTGCACCCTATGCGGTGCGGTGATCCACCTCGCTCGGGGTGCCCCGAGCAGCATTCGAGTCGTGCACACGGAGGAACCCGGCGACCGCGGCCGGCCACCCGAACTCCTCGGCCCGCTCCCGGGCGGCACGCCGCCGCTGGGCCTCCGGCCGGGCCGCCAGGCTGGTCACCGCCGCCGCCATCGACTCCCCCGAGCCGTACGCGGCCAGCCCGGCCTCGCCGACCACCTCGGGCAAGGCACTGGCAGCGTTGACCACCACCGGGGTGCCACCGGCCAGCGCCTCCAGCCCAGCGAGACCGAAGGTCTCCACCGGGCCCGGTGCCAGCACCACGTCCGCGCTGGCCAACAACGCGGCCACCGCGGCACGGTCCGGCAGGAAGCCGACGAACGTGACCGGCAGCCCTGCCGCCCGCCGGGCCAGAGCGCCGCGCAGCGGGCCATCACCGGCCATCACCAGCACCGCCGGTACGCCTTCCCGGCGCAGCTCGGCCAACGCCTGCACGGCCAACTCCGGCCGCTTCTCCGGGGACAGCCGAGCGCAGTGCACCAACAACAACTCGTCGGAGTCGGCGTACCGAGCGCGTAGCCGAGGGTCGGCCCGGTCCGGGTGGAAGGTGTCCAGGTCCACCCCGAGCGGCACCAGGTCCACGTTGTCGGCGCCGATCCGGTCGAACTCCTCGGCAGCCCACCGGGTCGTGCAGACGATCCGGTCGTACGCCCGGCTGGTCGCCCCGTTGAGCCGATCGGCGATCGGCCGGCGCAGCGCGTCCGGCACACCCCACTGGCCGAGCAACCCGGTCAGCGACTCATGCGACACCATCACCGACGGCACCCCGTGCGCCCGCGCCCACCGGCCCGTCCAGCGCAGCGACCACCGGTCGGAGACCTCCAACCGATCCGGTGCCAGATCGACGAGCAGCCGGGCCAACCGGCGTCGACCAACCAGCAGCCGGTAGCCGCCGCTGCCGGGCAACTCCGGGCCGGGCAGGGTGACCACCCGCCCCCACGGGTACGACTCGTCGGCGGCCCGCTGACCGGGTATCACCAGCACCGGCTCATGCCCGGCCGCCCGGTAGCCCTCCCCGAGGTGTCGCAGCGCGGTACGCAGGCCACCCGAGCGTGCCGTCACGAAGTTGGCGAGCCGCACGATCCGCAGCCCGCCCGCAGCCCCGGTCACGACGCGGCCGGCAGGCCAACGGTGGCGGCCACTGCCCGTACCGCGTGGTAATGCCCGATCAGCTCGTCGCCGACGGCCTCCCAGCTGCGCCGGCTGACCGCGACCCGGGCGGCCAGCCCGTAGGCCCGCCGCCGGTCCGCGTCGCCGGCCAGGTCGGCTACGGCGGCGGCCAGCGCGTCGCCGTCGTTCGGTGGCACCAGCAGCCCGGTCACACCCTGGTCCACCAGGTCGACCGGTCCACCGCTGGCCGGCGCCACGACCGGCACCCCGGAGGCCAGCGCCTCCTGGATGGTCTGGCCGAAGGTCTCGTGCGGTCCGGTGTGCACGAACAGGTCCAGGCTGGCGTAGAGCCGGGCCAGTTCCTCGCCGTGCTGCACGCCGAGGAACGTCACCCCGGGCAACTCCCGGGCCAACTGGCGGCGGGCCGGGCCGTCGCCGGCCACCACCACCCGCACCCCGGGCAGCCGCGACGTCGCCGCCAACAGCTCCACCCGCTTCTCCGGTGCGAGCCGACCGACATAGCCGACCAGCAGCTCACCGCCGGGTGCCAGCCGGTCCCGCAGCGCCGCACACCGCTTGGCCGGGTCGAAGCGACAGGCGTCCACACCGCGGCGCCACAGCCAGATCCGCTGCACCCCGTTGGCGATCAGGTCGGCGGCGGCACGAGTAGACGGGGCGAGGGTGCGCTGCGCCGAGTTGTGGATCTCCCGGATCCGGCGCCAGGCCGCCGCCTCACCCCAGCTCACCCGGTACGCCCGCGCGTACGCCGCCACATCGGTTTGATAGACCGCCACCGTGGGCAGGCCGTGCCGGCTGGCCAGCGTGGCCGCCCGTGCGCCGAGGACGAACGGACTGGCCAGGTGCACCACGTCCGGCTCGGCCGACAGCAGCGCGCCGGTCAACCGGCTGGTGGTCGGCACACCCAACCGGAAGCCCTGGTAGCGGGGCAGCGGCACGCTGGGAATGCGCACCACCGGGTACGGCAGACGATCGATGTTCTGCCGGCCCGCAGAGTGCGGGGCGGGTGCGATGACCACCGGCTCGTGGCCCTGGTCAAGCAGATGCTCCGCCGTCCGCACCACGGAGTGCGCGACGCCGTTCACATCCGGTGGGAACGACTCGGTCACGATGGCGATCCGCATGCCCACACGGTGCGGGTGCCACGGGTGCGACAGACGACCGTCCGCTGACCGGCCGGCGAACACTACGGCACAACACCGCGGCCCGGCCCGCCCCAACCGGGACGTGGTGGGTCAGATGTCGTAACTGGCGCCGGGCCGGGCCACGTCGATCGATCCCGGGTACGCGGTGGCGGCCGACTCCAACGTGTGTGCCTCGCTGCCCCAGGCGGGCACCAGGTGGGTGAGCAACAGCCGACCCACCTGGGCCTTGGTCGCCGCCTCACCGGCCTCCCGGCCGGTCAGGTGCAGATCCGGCGGATTGTCCATGCCGTCGAGGTAACTAGCCTCGCAGAGGAAGACGTCGGCGTCCTGGGCCAGCCGCAGCAGCGCCTCGCAGGGCGCGGTGTCCGACGAGTAGCACAGCGAGCGGCCCTCGTGCTCCAGCCGCACCCCGTACGTCTCGACGGGATGGTTGACCCGGTCGACAGTGACGGTGAACGGGCCGATCGGGAAGGTGCCCGGCTGCAGGGCGTAGAACTGGTAGACGTCCTCCACGGAGCCGTCGTCGCCGTACGCGGCACTGAGCCGGTCCGGCGCACCTGCGGGCGCGTAGACGGGCAGTTTCGGGTAGGGGCCGTCCGGGGCGTACCGGCGCACCACCACATACAGAACGGCGTCGAACATGTGATCACAGTGCAGGTGAGTCAGCAGGATCGCGTCCGGGGCGTGCAGTCCCGCGTACCGCTGGAGGCTGGACAGCGACCCTGAACCGAAGTCGACCAGGAGCCGGAAACCGTCGGCTTCGACGAGGTAGGCCGAGCAGGGCGACTCGGGGCCGGGAAAGCTGCCGGCGCTTCCAAGGACGGTCAGTCGCATCGAGTTGTCTCGCTGTCACTGTCAGTAGCATTCGTGGCGGTCGTCGCCTCAGCCATGATCTCTACCGACGCGTACGTCACGCTGCGCAGCCTACGCTGGGGTGCCTGGCAGCAAGAATCATCCAACCGAAGTTGTCACGAACGTGACACGTGCTCACGGCGCGGCGGGCCGCCTACGGGCCGTCGACGCACATCGACGGCCCGTACACGAAGAGACCAATTCGGTCAGGCCCAGAGCTGCCCCTCCAGGGCGTCCTCGGCATCGGCGAGCGTGCCGCCGTACGCGCCGGTGGACAGATACTTCCACCCGCCGTCACACACCACGAAAGCCACGTCGGCCCGCCGACCGTCACGGACCGCCTCGTGCGCCACCGCGAGCGCGGCATGCAGGATGGCGCCGGTGGAGAATCCGGCGAAGATGCCCTCCACCTCCACCAGTTGGCGGGTACGCAGCACCGCGTCCCTGGTCCCGACCGAGAAGCGCCGGGAAAGCACCGAGGCGTCGTACAGCTCCGGCACATACCCCTCGTCGATGTTGCGCAGGCCGTAGACCAACTCGCCATAACGCGGCTCGGCGGCTACGACCTGAATGCCGTCGACCTTTTCCCGCAGGTAACGCCCGGTGCCCATCAGGGTGCCGGTGGTGCCGAGCCCCGCCACGAAGTGCGTGATGGTGGGCAGGTCGTGCAGCAACTCCGGCCCGGTCGTCTCGTAGTGCGCCCGAGCGTTTGCCTCGTTGCCGTACTGGTAGAGCATCACCCAGTCGGGGTGCTCGGCGGAGATCTGCTTGGCGGTGGCGACCGCCTGGTTGGAACCACCCGCCGCCGGCGAGAAAATGATCTCGGCCCCGTACATCCGGAGCAACTGGACCCGCTCGGTGGAAACATTCTCGGGCATCACACAGACCAGCCGGTAGCCGCGCAACTTGGCCACCATCGCCAACGAGATGCCGGTGTTGCCACTGGTCGGCTCGAGGATCGTGTCACCCGTCCGGAGCCGACCGGCCTCCTCCGCCGCCCGGACCATGAACAGCGCCGCGCGGTCCTTGATGCTGCCGGTGGGGTTCCGGTCCTCCAGCTTGGCCCAGAGCCGCACCGGCGGAGCCCCGTCAGGCACCATCGGGGAGAGCCGGGGCAGGCCGACCAGCGGCGTACCCCCGCAAGCGTCCAGCAGGCTGTCGTACCGCGCCATGGCGGCCGACCTCAGCGAGCCGCGACGGCGGCGCCGTGCGAACTGATCGCCGCTGCCGCGGCGCCGTGCGAGCTGATCGCCGCTGCCGCGGCGCCGTGCGAGCTGATCGCCGCTGCCGCGGCGAAGCCGAACGCGCCGCCGGCGACGGCCGGCAGGATGGTGACGCTGTCGCCGTCGGAGAGCTTGGCGTCCAGCGCACCGAGGAAGCGCACGTCCTCGTCGTTCACGTACACGTTGACGAAGCGGTGCAGCGTGCCCGCCTCGGTGATCAGCCGGCCGCGCAGGCCGCCGTGCCGGGAGTCCAGGTCGGTGAGCAGATCGGCGATCGTGTCGCCGGTGCCGTCGACGACCTTGGCGCCGCCGGTGTAGCTGCGCAGGATGGTGGGGATGCGAACTTCAATGGCCATGATGTCTAGCTCCTCGATCGGGTGTGCCTACGGGTGACGTGACGAGACGGGTGCGGACGCTGACGGATCAGCGGCCGGAACACTCGTAGTCGACAGTCGCCGGGCTCTGCCCGAACATGTAGGACTGGACGGCATGCGGGTCGACGCCCGCCTCCACGACCCGGACCGGCTCCTCGGTGATCACGCCGTCGACGATCCGGAACGACCGGATCTCTTCCAACTCGGGGTCACGGGTCGAGACGAGCAAATAGTGCGCGCCCGGCTCACCGGCAAAGGAGACATCCGTCCGCGACGGGTACGCCTCGGTGGCGGTGTGCGAGTGGTAGATGACCACGGGCTCTTCGTCCCGGTCGTCCATCTCGCGCCACACCCGCAGATGCTCCATCGAGTCGAACTCGTAGAAGGTCATCGACCGCGCGGCATTGTCCATCGGGATGTGCCGGGTCGGGGTGTCGCTGCCGACGGGACCAGCGACCACGCCGCACGCCTCGTCGGGGTGATCCCGGCGCGCGTGGGCGACGATCGCGTCGATGATCGACCGGTCGATGCTCAGCACAGGCACCAGCCTAACGCCTGCCGAGCACAGGTCGAAGTGGTGACGGTCACGCTTAGTCGATCAAGGCGTTGAGCAGCGACTCCTGCAAATACCCGAGGTACGCGTAGACCGAAAGCTGGAACACCCGGCTGGAGGCCGGGTCCTCAGCGACCGCGTCGTCCAGCTCCTCGCCCAGGTCCGTGCCGTCCTTGATCTCCAGCCGGACGCCCATCGCGAGCCGGGCGTCGTTCAGCGCCCGCAACCACGCCTCGGCCGTTTCGGCGTCCAGCCGCACCTCGCCGCCAGCGTCGTCGGGCAGCGCGGCCAGGATCGCCCCCGCCTGATCGATCTTCGCGGTCTTCAGGTCGCCCTCGGTGTAGCGGCGGAACTCGGCGGTGTCGGGCGCATCCTTCGGGTAAACCGCCGGAAAGAGCCGACCGACGACCGGGTCGGTGTGGTCGAAGCCATCGGTGAGCAGGCCGACCACCTCGGAGGCGACCTTGCGCAGCACCCGCACCTCGTCGACGGCGAAGTTGGCGACATAACGGCCAGCCTGACGATGGAACATGCTCACGATTTGTCCACCGTCGCCCACAGCCCATACGCATGCAGCTGCGACGCGTCGTGCTCCATCCGCTCCCGGGCACCGGTGGAGACCACGGCGCGGCCCTTGTGGTGCACGTCCAACATCAGCTGCTCGGCCCTTTCCCGGCTGTAGCCGAAAAGCTTCTGGAAGACCCAGGTCACGTACGTCATCAGATTGACCGGGTCGTCCCACACGATCGTCACCCATTGCCGGTCAGCCGCCGGCACCTCGTCAGTGTCCGGCGTCTCGACCGGTGCAACCTGTGGAGCCGCCATGCCCTCCATCGTGCCACCGGTTTCCCGGAACCGAGGAACCGGAACGCCGGCCCGGCGCGGATCGCCCATCCCGGGCACCCCTGAACCACCCCGGACGCCCTCGGAGGCGTGGGGCGGAGCAGACCCGGACCGGGAGGTGGTCACGCCGTCACGCGAGCAGGATGCCGTGATCGACTGCATCGGAGAGCACCGCGCCCAGCGAGAGCCGGATCACCTCGAACCGTCGGGAGACCTCCCGGGACAACCCCAGCTCGACCTCCCGCACCGCGCGTTGGGACCAGGCCCGCGCTGCGCTGTGGTCGTCCTTGCCGGGCGTACGCCACTGCTGCCAGCACCCGCCGGATAGCGCCACCGCGACTGGTGGGAGCACCTCGTCGCGGGACGCCGTCGGATAATTGGCGAGGGCGTCGATCGCCTCCGCCCCGGTCAACCCGGCCACTCCGGCCGTGCTGGTGATCAGCAGCACCTTGTCCAACTCGTGACCGGGCCGGTGATCGGCCAGGCCGTACTGCACGGCAGTGGCGATCCGCCGCAGCACTCCTTCGGCCGGTGGCGCGGCGAGCACCCGGGCCGCGGCGTCGGCCACGATGCCGCGCACCGCCTGGTCGCACTGCGCGGTGGCCAACAGCGACAACGCCGCCATCTCCCGGTCCAGTAGATCCGGTAGGCCCGCGCAGCCGACCCCGAACACGATCTCCTGAACTGCGCGCAGGTGGATCTTCGCCAGTTCCAGTGCGAGGTGCTGGCGGATCCGCTGAGCACACGAGCGGGTGAGCCGGTCGAGTTGCTCGGACCAGGCCCCCGGATCGGCGGCCACGGCGACCCGGCCCTGCTGGCCTGGCAGCACCGGAGGGTCGACGCTGGCTCGCTGCAACCCCTCCTGCGACGACCAGCCCACCAGTGCCCGGCGCAGATCGGCGATGGAGTCGGCAGCCGAGTCGGCGCTGGCCGGGAACCACCGCGCGCCGGCCAGCGCTGGCACGGCGGCCAGCAACGCCGCTCGGTGTGCCGCCACGGTCACCGCGACCGCGTCCACTTCTGTCGACTGACCCTGGACCGACGGGACGGACGCCCCCGCGTCCTCCGTTCCCGCGGTGCCGTCGGTCAGCGGCGCCCAACCGGCCGCGCCGGGGGTAACCGCGAAGACGACCTCCACCGGGGTCGGGGCGACCTCGGCAAGCAGGTTCAGCTCAGCGGCGGTGAACGCCTGATCGGCGGCGATCACGAAGAGCAGCGCACCGGCCCGGCCCACCGCGTCGAGCAGCACCCGCTTGCCAGCCACCCCAAGCGTGGCGGTGTCCGGAACGTCGATCAGAGTGAAGTGCCGCAGCAGTGGCTCGGGCACGGTCAGCTCGACACGCCGAGGCGGACGGGCCAACGCAGGGCCGGCGGCGTGCCGGTCCGCGCCGTACGAGTGCGGCTGGCGGTAACCGGGCACGAACGCCGCCCGAGTGGGCACCTTGGCGTCTCGCACCACCAACCAACTGCCCGACGGCACGGTGAGCATGACCGGGTCGAGCCCGAGCAGCCGGGCGAGCACGGTGCGCCGTTCGGCACCGGCCGGGCCGACAGCGACCACACCGAGTGGCTCCTCCGGGGCAGGCGCGGTCACGCCGATCTGGGTGGGCAGCGGGCCGCCGCTGGGCAGGTCGGTCGGGCCCACGATGTCATCCGACGAGTCGACTGAGGGGAGAGGGCCCTGCTTCATCAGGTGGCCTCCCGTGGCAGGCGACCGGACACCCGGTCGCGTGGGAATTCCGGTAATAGGAACCCGGATGCCGGAAGAGTACGGGCGGGCCGATGACCAGGAGGAACACTTCGGATACTCAGCGGTAATTGTGCGGCTACTCAACTTCGTTGGGTGATGGTGCGGGCGCGGACGGATCCCGATCGATATGCTGCGCGCATGAGTCGATGGAAGTTCGTCGGCCGGACCGACGAGCTCAACCGCCTGCTCGCGGCGGTGACCGGCGAGGCTGGCCGTGGGCTCTTCTTCAGTGGCAGCGCGGGCATCGGCAAGAGTCGGCTGCTGCGCGAGGGCGTGAGCGCGTTGCCCACCGAACGGTTCGCGATCTGGTCCATCGCGGCCAGCGCAACCACCGCCGCGCTGCCGTTCGGCGGGCTGGTGCAGGTCCTCCCCGCCGAGCAGCCCCAGGGCCTGTCCCCCGCCGGGATCCTGCGCTGGGCGCTCAACGTGCTGCAACAGCAGGCAGCTGGCCGACGCATCGTGCTCGCCATCGACGATGCCCACCTGCTCGACCCGCCCTCGGCGGCGCTTGTGCACCTGGTCGCCCGCACCGAGAACGCCACAGTGGTCGGCACCCTGCGCGACGGCGAGCAGATTCCCCTGCCGATCCGGGCACTCTGGACCGACGATCTCGTCGAGCACGTCGAGCTGACCCCGATGCCGCACGCGGACACCGCTGGCCTGCTGGCGGCGATCCTGGGCGGCCCCGTCGACGCCGGCTCCGCCGACCGGCTCGGCCGACTGTCGGCAGGAAATCCGCTGATGCTGCGGGAGCTGGTGCACGCCGCCAACGGCAGCGCCGAGTTGAAACGCACCTACGGGATCTGGAAGTGGACCGGGCGACTGGAGCTGGCACCCAACCTGACCGACCTGATCGACACCCGGGTCGGGAAACTCACCGACGGCGTCCGCGCGGTCGTCGAGCTGGTCGCGTTCGGCGAACCACTCGGCCTGCACCTGCTCAAGCAGGCCGCCGACCAGTCGGACGTGGAGACCGCTGAGGAACGCGGGCTGATCAGTGTGGTCCAGCACGACCGGCGGACCAACGTCCGGCTGGCTCATCCGCTCTACGGCGAGGTGATGCGCCGCCGCTGCCCGGTCAGCCGCACCCGCCGACTTCAGGCACACCTCGCGGAGCTGCTCGAGCAGGTCGGCAAGCGCCGACGCGACGACCTGCTGCGGGTCGCGGTCTGGCGACTCGACTCGGGCACCGCCCAGGACCCGGCCCTGTTGGTGGACGCCGCGGTCCAGGCGTTCACCCGTTATGACGTGCCGCTGGCGACCCGCCTGGCGCGCGCCGCGTTGAACGCCGATGGCGGCTCCGACGCGGCGGAGCTGCTGGCAACCATCCTGATGTTCGCCGACCGGCCCGAAGAGGCGATCGAGGTCCTCGACGCGGTGACCCCCGACCCGGGCGACGAGCGGCGGTTCTGCCGCTGGCTGACCGTGCGGGGGATGGTCAGCTACTGGGGGCTGAGCCAGGAGTCCACGGTGGAGGAGATCGCGAGCCAGGTCGAGCAGCTCAGCGACTCCGCCGACCGGTCCCGGGTGCACGCCTTCGAGGCGATCATGCGCCTGCACCGACTGGACACGACCACCGCGGTGCGGCTCAGCCAACGCGTACTGGACCGACCGGCGGCCGGCGTCGCCGCCCGCGAGCTGGCCCGCTGCACCATCGCGTACGTCCAGGCCGCGCAGGGCCAGCTGAACCACAGCGGTACGGCGATCGCCCAGGTGCATTCTGCGGTAGCCAACTGGCGCACCGACATGCCGTACCTGCAACTGGCTCTGGAGCTCGCCCGGGGCACCCGGCTCATGCTCACCGGCGACCTGGCCGGGATCGACGCGATCGTGGCCGACGAGTTCGCCGACCTCGCCGGCGCCGGTGACTTCCGGCTCGGCACCGGCTACCTGGCCATCCTCCAGGCGTACGCGGCCCGGCTGCGCGGGCAGAGCGACGCGGCCATGCGGACCTCGCTGGGTGCCTGCGCGGTGCTGGCCACCAGCCGGGTCTACGCCGGCCTGGCCCAGGCCGAGCGCGCCCAGTCGGCGGCGCTGCGCGGTGACGCCGTGCAGGCCGCTGCGGCGATGGCCGAAGCGGACCGCACCCATGCACCGGGTATGGCGGTGCTCTACCCGTGGCTGGAGCAGGCCCGGGGCGCGACGCTCGCCGCGTCGGGTGACCTGCCGGGCGCGGTCAAGCAGCTCAGCGACCTGGTGGACCGGCTACGTTCGGACGGCTTCGCCGGGCACGAGGTGCACGTCCTGCACGACCTCGTCCGGCTGGATCAGGCTGGCATGCCGATCGGGCCCACCTGCTCCGATGGTGGCCGGCGCACCGTGGCGCAGCGCCTGGCCGAGCTCTCCGAGCGGGTCGACGGGGTGCTTCCGCCGCTGCTGGCCCGGCACGCCCGCGCCGCGGTGACCGACTCCGCGGCGGATCTGCTCGCGGTCGCCGACGACTACGCCGCACTGGAGTTGACCGTGTACGCAGCCGAGGCCACCTCCCAGGCCGTGCAGCGGTTGCGCCAACAACACTCGGCGGCGGCCAACGATGCCCGGGAGCGCCTGGCCGGCCTGCTCGGGCGTTGTGACCTGATCCGGACGCCAGCCCTGCAGGCGGGCGCGCCGGTGCTCACCGAGCGGGAGTGGCAGGTGGCCCGCCTCGCCGCGCACGGCGCTTCCAGCCGGGCCATCGCCGAACGCCTCTACCTCTCGGCCCGCACCGTGGAGAATCACCTCCAGCGGATCTACGCGAAGCTTGGCGTGACCGGCCGGGCCGAGCTGTGGGCCGCGCTACGCGCGATCCCGGGCCACGACGGCGGCGACGCAGACTGAACCTTAGGCTGGGGCGGTGAGCATCAACCGCCCCGCGCTGCTGACCGACCACTACGAGCTGACGATGGTCAGCGCGGCACTGAAGGACGGCACCGCCGACCGCCGGTGTGTCTTCGAGGTGTTCAGCCGTCGGCTGCCGAGCGGCCGGCGGTACGGCGTGGTCGCCGGCACGGCCCGGCTGCTCGAACTGATCCGCGACTTCCGGTTCGACCCGGCGGAGGTCGACTTTCTGCTGCGGACCGGTGTGGTCGACGAGGCGGCGGCGGCCTGGCTCACGGACTACCGCTTCACCGGCGACATCGACGGGTACGCCGAGGGCGAGCTGTTCTTCCCCGGTTCACCGATCCTGACCGTCTCCGGCGGTTTCGCCGAATGTGTGGTGCTGGAGACGCTGGCGCTCTCCGTGCTCAACCATGACAGCGCGGTGGCCGCAGCGGCGGCACGAATGGTGACCGCGGCGCGGGGTCGGGCGCTGATCGAGATGGGGTCGCGTCGGGCGCACGAGGAGGCGGCGGTGGCGGCGGCGCGGGCCGCGTACCTGGCCGGCTTCCGGTTCACGTCCAACCTCGCCGCCGGCGCGCGCTATGGCATCCCGACGGCGGGCACGGCGGCGCACGCGTTCACCCTCCTGCACGACGACGAGCGGGCGGCGTTCGCTTCGCAGGTCGCCACGCTGGGCAAGGAGACGACGCTGCTGGTCGACACGTACGACATCAGCCAGGGCATCCGCAACGCGATCACGGTGGCCGGGCCGGAGTTGCGGGCGGTTCGGATCGACTCGGGTGACCTGGCGGTAATCGCCCAGCAGTCGCGGGAGCTCCTCGACTCGCTGGGCGCCACCGAGACCAAGATCATCGTTTCCGGCGACCTGGACGAGTACTCGATCGCCTCCCTGGCCGCCGAACCGGTGGACATGTACGGCGCTGGCACGGCCGTGGTCACCGGCTCCGGAGCACCGACCGCCGGGCTGGTCTACAAGCTGGTCGAGGTCGAGGGACGGCCGGTGGTGAAGCGCTCCGAGCACAAGGCGACCATCGGCGGCCGGAAGGTCGCGGTCCGCCGGCACAAGCCGACCGGCACCGCCACCGAGGAGATCATCGTCCCGCAGGGCGTACCGGACCGGCAGCCCAACGACCGCATGCTCCAACATTCCTTCGTGGTCGCCGGCGAGCCGGTCTCGCTGCCCACCCTCGACGAGTCGCGGGAGCACCTGCGCGAATGCCTCATCTCCATCCCCTGGGAGGGGCTGAAGCTCTCGGCCGGCGACCCGGCCGTGCCGGTCACCGTCGTACCCGCTGGCTGAGCTCATCGAGGACCGCCACCGCAGACCGACCATGAGGAGATGGACCCCCCAATGGCCAACGCGCTGATCATCGTGGACGTGCAGAACGACTTCTGCGAGGGCGGCTCGCTGGCCGTCGCGGGCGGTGCGGGGGTGGCTGCGGGCATCTCCCGGCTGCTCGCCGCCGAGCCAGAGCGGTGGGCGCACGTGGTTGCCACCAAGGACTACCACGTCGATCCGGGTGCGCATTTCGGCGATCCGCCGGACTTCGTGGAGTCCTGGCCCCGGCACTGTGTGGTCGGCACGAGCGGCTCGGAGTTCCACCCCGAGCTGGACGCCGGTCGGGTCGAGGCGATCTTCCACAAGGGCGAGCACGCGGCGGCGTACTCCGGGTTCGAGGGGCACGCCGACGACGGCGAGTGCCTGGCCGACTGGCTGCGCCGGCACGACGTGGATCGGGTCGACGTGGTCGGCATTGCCACCGACCACTGCGTCCGGGCGACCGCGCTGGACGCCGCCCGGGAGGGTTTCACCACCACCGTGCTGCTCGAGTTGACCGCCGCCGTCGCTCCGGCGACTACCGACGTGGCACTACGTGCGATGGACGGCGCCGGGGTGACCTTGCACGGCCAGCCTGTGATCAGGGCCGCATGAGCGAATAATTGGTTGGCCATCGGGCCGCCGCCGGTTGAGGATGTCGCCGGAGGTACGGACCCACATGAACATGAAGCCTTACCGGCAGGCGCTCGCCCTGCCCGGCCTGCGGTCGCTGCTGTTGGTTGCCGTCCTTGCCCGCATCCCGCTCACCGCGACCGGGGTGACGCTGACCTTCCACGTGGTGCTCGACCTCGATCGGGGTTACGGGGCCGCTGGCCTGGTCGGCGCGGCCAGCACCGTGGGCGCGGCGATCGGTGGGCCGCTGCTCGGCCGACTGGTGGACCGGCGTGGCCTACGCCCCGTCCTGGTGCTCACTGCCATCGCCGAGGCGATCTTCTGGTCCACCGCTCCTTCGCTGCCGTACTCCCTGCTGCTGCCTGCCGCGTTCGTTGCCGGTTCTCTGGCCCTGCCCATCTTCTCCGTGGTCCGCCAGTCGATCGCGGCGTTGGCCCCCGAGGACCAACGCCGCCCGGCGTACGCGCTGGACTCGATGTCGGTCGAGCTGTCCTTCATGATCGGCCCGGCGTTGGCAGTGGCCCTGGTCACCGCGATCTCCGCACAGACCACCATGTACCTGGTCGGCGGCGGCATCGTCGCAGCCGGGATCGCGCTGTGGCTGGTCAACCCGCCGATCCGCGGTGCCGAAGAGCCCACCGGGCCACAGCGCCGCGTGCCTCGCCGGGAGTGGTTGACGCCCCGCCTGCTCGCCGTGTTGGCGCTCAGCGCAGCCGCGACCCTGGTGCTCGGAGGCACCGACGTGGCGGTGGTAGCTGTGCTCCGGGCCAGCGGCGAAGTCGGCTGGACCGGCGCGGTGCTAGCCATCTGGGCGGTCGCCTCGCTGGTCGGCGGGTTCGCGTACGGGGCCGTCCACCGGTCGTTCTCCCCGCTCACACTGACCGCTGCCCTCGCCCTGTGCACCATCCCGGTCGGGCTGGGCGGTGCGCACTGGTGGCTGCTGTGCCTGGCGCTGATCCCGGCCGGCGCGCTCTGCGCGCCGACCATCGCCGCCTCCTCCGACGCGGTCAGCCGCCTGGTCCCGGCAGAGGTACGCGGTGAGGCGATGGGCCTGCACGGCTCAGCCGTCACCGTCGGCATCGCCGTCGGCGCGCCGCTCGCCGGCGCGGTGATCGACGCCAGCACGCCGCTCTGGGGCTTCGTGGTCACCGGCGCGCTCGGCGCGCTGGTCACCCTCGTGGTGCTCCCGATCGAGCTACGCCGCCGCCGCAACGCGGCAGCGACAGCGGCAGCAGCGGCCCCACCGCCGCCCGTCGAGGCGGATCTCACCCCCGCTGCCCGCTGACTCGCTCTGTCCCCGAGGCACGGCCCGGCCGGCGCGGAGGCCGGCGCGGAGGCCGGCGCGGAGGCCGGATCAAGCAGGGCAGACTCCCGGACCGTCTCTCCGATAAGCGTGATGAACGGCTCGCGACCAGCCAATGATCGCCGCGACGTGCGCTGGCGGGCAAGCGGGCCGGCGGGCAAACGGCCAAGCCGCCAAGTGCCGGGGTAGCCGGGGCGGTCCCGGCTTCGGTCGGCGTGCACCTCGATGAGCGGTATACCTGTGAGTCATATTTATGACTCACAGGTATACCGCTCATCAGGAGCATCGCTTGTGACCAGGCCGCGCGAGCCCGGACCGCGCCGCAAGGCCAGTCCCCACCGTGCAATGCCAGGCCAGGCAGGCAATGCCCAGGCCGGGCATGGCTGGCCCGCGGAAGGCCACGCCGCGCACGGCCTGGCGGCGCGAGACCACGCCGTGCGAGACCACGCCGAACTTGCGGCCTGACCAGACCCGGCACGGCACGGCCCGGCCAGGCACGGCCCGGCGGGCAGGGTGGGATCGAGCTGGACCAGGCTCGGCCCGCACTATGCCGGCCGAAGCCAAACCTGACAGGGCGACGGGCGCCGCTCCCGGTGGTCCCGGGGGCGGCGCCCGTCGTACAGCCGAGCTTGTGCGTCAGTGCCGATCGATGTCGCTTGCGATGTCCTCGCGGTAGCTGGCCCCGCCGTCCGACTCGCTGGTGAGCGGCTTGGAGCCGCCCTCCGGCGGGCCGGCGAGGCTCTGGCCGGCGGCCAACTCCGGGAACTTCGCGTCGAACGCCGGCCGCTCGGAGCGGATGCGGGGCATCCGGTCGAAGTTGCGCAGCGGCGGCGGGCAGCTGGTCGCCCACTCCAGCGAGTTGCCGTGACCCCACGGGTCGTTTACCTCGACCACCGGGCCAGTCTTGTACGACTTCCAGCAGTTGTAGATGAACGGCAGCGTGGAGATACCGGTGATGAACGCGCCGATCGTGGAGATCGTGTTCAACGTGGTGAAGCCGTCGCTGGGCAGGTAGTCGGCGTACCGGCGGGGCATGCCCTCGTTGCCGAGCCAGTGCTGCACCAGGAACGTGGTGTGGAAACCGATCATGGTGAGCCAGAAGTGCACCTTGCCCAGGCGCTCGTCGAGCATCCGGCCGAACATCTTCGGGAACCAGAAGTAGATGCCGGCGAAGACCGCGAACACGATCGTGCCGAAGAGCACGTAGTGGAAGTGCGCCACGACGAAGTACGAGTCCGACACGTGGAAGTCGATCGGCGGGCTGGCCAGCAGCACACCGGTGAGACCACCGAAGAGGAAGGTGACCAGGAAGCCGACCGCCCAGAGCATGGGCGTCTCGAAGCTGATCTGGCCCCGCCACATCGTGCCGATCCAGTTGAAGAACTTCATACCGGTCGGCACCGCGATCAGGTAGCTGAGGAAGCTGAAGAACGGCAGCAGCACCTGACCGGTGGCGAACATGTGGTGCGCCCAGACGCTCATGGAGAGCGCGGCGATAGCGACGGTCGCGGCGACCAGACCCTTGTAGCCGAAGATCGGCTTACGGGAGAAGACCGGGATGACCTCGCTGATGATGCCGAAGAACGGCAGCGCGACGATGTAGACCTCGGGGTGCCCGAAGAACCAGAACAGGTGCTGCCAGAGCATCGGCCCACCTGTTGCCGCGTCGTACACGTGTGCGCCGAGGATGCGGTCCGCGGCGAGCGCGAACAGCGCCGCGGCCAGCAGCGGGAAGACCAGGATCACCAGAAGGCTGGTGACCAGGATGTTCCACGTGAAGATCGGCATCCGGAACATGGTCATGCCGGGCGCGCGCAGGGTCAGCACCGTGGTGATCATGTTGACCGCGCCGAGGATGGTGCCCAGACCGGAGATGGCCAGACCCATGATCCACATGTTGGCGCCGACGCCGGGCGAGTGCTCGACGCTGCTCAGCGGCGCGTACGCGAACCAGCCGAAGTCAGCGGCGCCACCCGGGGTGAGGAAGCCGGCGGTCGCGATCGTGCCGCCGAACAGGTACAGCCAGTAGGCGAAGCTGTTCAGGCGGGGGAAGGAAACGTCGGGCGCGCCGATCTGGATCGGCACGATGTAGTTCGCGAAGGCGAACACGATCGGCGTCGCGAAGAACAGCAACATGATCGTGCCGTGCATCGTGAAGAGCTGGTTGTACTGCTCGGGCGACAGGAACTGCAGCCCGGGTCGGGCCAGCTCAGCCCGCATGATCAGGGCCATCAGGCCACCGATCATGAAGAACACGAACGCGGTGATCATGTACATGATCCCGATTTGCTTCGCGTCCGTGGTTCGCAGCAGCCGCGCGATGGCCGACCCCTTGACCGGCTCCCGGACCGGCCAGGGCCGGGTCACGACCGGCTTGGGTGCGACGGTGGTCACGAGTGGCCTCCGGTTCTCGGTTGTCCCGCTCGGCACACGCTGGTTATCGGCGGGCCGTCATCCGCAAGGAGGATAGTCCCCGGCAGGCCGCAGCACCGCGTGGGGTGGCGTGACACGATCTCCAACGGGGCTACAGCGGGCCGAGCAGGAGCCGGTAGTGCTCCCCGAAGATCCGGCCGCCGCGTCCACGCAGCAGCGGGTCGCGCAGCGCCGGCGGCACGTCCCTGGTCCGGTTGCGGTCCCGGGTCCGGTCCCGCACCCATCGGGTACGCGGACGGCGACGACTCTCGTACGCCACCAGGGCGGCCTCCACGGTGCCGGCGGCACGCAGCGACTCGGCCAGCACTACGGCGTCCTCCAGTGCCATCGCCGCGCCCTGGGACAGCGTGGGCGCGGTGGCGTGCGCGGCGTCTCCGACCAGCAGCACTCTCCCCCGGTGCCAGCGGCCCAACTCCACCTCGTCGGTGATCCCGACGTGCACCCCGTCGAGTGCCGCCAGCACCTCGGGCACCGGGCCGCGGTAGTCGGCGAAGAGTTCGCGCAGCCGGGTCAGGGGGTCGGTGGGCGCAACGGTGCCGGCCTCGTCGGCGTAGATGTGTAGCCGCCCAGCGTCGATCGGCACCATCAGGAACCCGGAGCGCTGGCCGAGCAGGGCGGTCCACTCGGTGACCGGTGGACCGTCGCGCAGCACCGCCCGGTAGACCACTTGACCGGCCGGCCGGGGCGGCCCGCCGAGCGCGGCCAGGGCGCGGACCGAGGAGCGCGGCCCGTCGGCGCCGACCACCAGGTCGTACTCGGTGGTGGTGCCGTCGGTGAAGGTGACCCCGACCGCGCCCGGCAGCAGTTCCAGGGTGCGAACCTCGGCGCCGTGCCGGACGGCACCGCCGGCGCCGCTGAGCAGCACCCGGTGCAGGTCGGCCCGGGGCAGCGCCCGACACTCGCCGACGCCGGCCCAGAGGGCGTCGAGGTCGACCTCGCAGAGATGCGCGCCGGTGGCGTCGAAGAACCGCTGGCGGTGGATCACCTGCCCGAGCGGGCGGACCGGGTCGTGCAGATCGAGCCGGTGCAGCGCGCGGGCGGCATTGCCGGGCAAGTAGAGGCCGGTTTCGGTGGACTCCCCCGGTGGCAGCCTGTCCGTGACGTCGGGCCGGAAGCCGGCCAGGCGCAGCGCCCGGGCCACGGCCAGGCCGGCGATGCCCGCGCCGACGACGAGGATGCGCAGGGGGGAGCCACCCATGGTGGTGTACGCCTCCGGAGGGGGAGCGGAACGCGTTGGAGGCAACACGCTACTCGGAGCTATTGCCGCACACCAGGGCCAATCGGCCGGCTCGGCGGCGCTCGTCGGCGACTCGCGTCGCTTAGCTGGCCGACCGGCGACAGCCGTCCGGCGGGGCGTGGCAATCCTCACATTTCACCGGTTTGGCTCATGCAGTTGCGCCTAAGTTTCAAGCATGTAAATGTGTCATTGAGCGTGGGAGCGCTCCCGCACTGCCCCACCACATCCGGCGCCCGGCACGCGCCGAGTCAAGGAGTGTCATGAAACGTCCACTTCGGGCCCTGGTCGCCGCCGGCCTGCTGCTCAGCGGCTCACTCGTCGCCGTGGCCCTCGGCGGCAACGCCTCCGCCGACACCCAGATCTGCGAACAGTACGGCTCGACAGTCATTCAGGGCCGGTACGTGGTGCAGAACAACCGTTGGGGCACCACCGCCCAGCAGTGCATCAACGTCACCAGCAACGGCTTCGAGATCACCACCCTGAACGGCAGCAGCCCTACCAACGGCGCGCCGACGGCGTACCCCTCGGTGTTCTTCGGTTGTCACTACACCAACTGCTCCCCCGGCACGAACCTGCCGATCCAGGTGTCCCAGATCAGCAGCGCCACCAGCAGCATCTCCTATCGGTACGTGAGTGGCGCCATCTACAACGCGTCGTACGACATCTGGCTGGACCCGTCGCCCAAGCGGGACGGGGTGAACCAGATGGAGATCATGATCTGGCTCAACCGGCAGGGCCCGATCCAGCCCATCGGCTCGGTAGTCGGCACGACGACCCTGGCCGGCCGGACCTGGGAGGTCTGGCGGGGCAGCAACGGCTCCAACAACGTCATCTCGTACGTCGCGTCGTCGGCGATCTCCAGCCTGAACTTCAGCGTGCTGGACTTCATCAACGACACCCGCAACCGGGGCGCGATCACCAACTCCTGGTACCTGACCAGCATCCAGGCCGGCTTCGAGCCCTGGCAGGGTGGCGTCGGCCTCGCGGTGAACTCGTTCTCGGCCAACGTCAACGGTGGCGGCCAGCCACCGACCAACCCGACGACCCCGCCGCCGAGCGGTGGCGCGAGGTGCGCGGTGAAATACACGGCCAACTCGTGGAACAACGGCTTCACGGCCGACGTGCAGATCACCAACACCGGGTCCAGCGCGATCAACGGCTGGACGCTGACCTACAGCCTGCCGAGCGGGCAGCAGGTCACCAACGCCTGGAACGCCACGGTGAGCCAGAGCGGGTCCACGGTGACCGCCCGGAATGTCGGCCACAACGGGTCCGTGGCACCCGGCGGCACGGCAAGCTTCGGCTACCAGGGCACCCTGAGCGGGTCGTACTCGTCACCGACGAGCTTCTCGCTCAACGGGGCCACCTGCTCCCGCACCTAAAGCACTATCGCCACTGACAGTGGGGGCGTGACCACCCGGTCACGCCCCCACCGCTCTGCCAGGATCGTCAGACCCGGGTGAGGCGTACGGCGTCGGCGATGACGAGACCGGTGGCGCTGCTCCACCGGCTCACGCCCACCCGGTTGGCGTCGCCGGCTGGCAGCGTGAACGTGCCGAGGACCCGCCACTGCCCGCCGGTGGCGCGTTGGTCGACACGGACGGTCTGGTTGCCGCTGCTGGTGGCGACGATGTACGGGGCCGCGCTGTTGTAGCCGGAGTTGGCCGGCCACCAGGCGTCGACCCGGTAGTTGGCGGTGGCCGGGACATTGAACCGGTACCACGCGACGTCGCTGGCGGCGATCGGGTCCGCGTACCGGTAGTCGGTGCCGTACCGCTGCCCGGAGTACGACGACACGCCCCAGTTTGCGCTGGCGGTGAAGCGGCCGGAGGTGGTGTTGTCCACGGTGGATGACCAGGCCGTGCCGCCGGCCATCTTCGCTGCCACGTCGGCCCGCATCACGTTCAGGTCGATGAAGGACGGGTCGATCTTGCCGGTGGTGCTGGTTTCCCGGTGCCCCCGGGCGTAGCTGCTGTCCCGGCCCAGGCGGGTGAGCACGGCGGCGGTGGCGGCGAGCGACGCGCTGTACTGCGCCGCGGTCATCTCCTGGCTGACGCCGTTGTAGTCGATCTCCCACCCGATCATCAGGGTGTTGCCGTCACCCGCCGGGATCGGTCCGCTGCCGCCGCTGACCCCGGCGTGGTTGCAGCGGCCCGCCGAGATGACGTGGAAGACGCCGTTGTAGTCGACGAGCGCCTGACAGAGCGGGCCGGGCAGGTCCGACCGGCCGTTGATGCAGATGCCGAGCGCCGGGTGCGGGTTGCTGGCGCTGGAGGTCGAGGCGGTGTGGTGCCAGAGCACCCCGATGGGGTCGAAGGAGCCTGGTCGCATCCGGTTGAGCCAGTCGCCCTCGACGACGACCTGGACTCCGGCGGCGCGCAGCACGTCCACCAGCCAGGGGATCGTCGCCATCAGGCGTCCTGAAGCAGGTCGGCGAGACACTCGGCCTTCGGCGCGGCGCTCGCCGGGGCGGGTCGGGCGACGACGGTCAGCGCGGCGGCCACCAGGGCGGGGATGCCGAGCACCCCGCGACGGCGCAGACGGATGGATGGTGATCGGGCCATGGCGAGCCTCCAGCGAGGGCGGGTTCGATCGGATCGACGATCGTGATGACGGGCACGCTATACCGTCACGAATGTCGATGTCGATACCCTTCACTGCCGAGTCGCGCACTGAAGAAAATCGCCGGTTCAGACCTCGCCGAGCGCGTCGATGTCGCGCATCTCCTCGGCCGTCAGCGAAAAGTGGAAGACGTCGAAGTTGGCGGTGATCCGCTCCGGGGTCACCGACTTCGGGATCACCACGATCTCGTGGTCGATGTGCCACCGCAGCACCACCTGCGCCGGGGAGACACCGTGCGCGGCGGCGATCCTGGTCAGCACCGGGTCGCTGAGGTCGCTGGTCTTGAACGGGCTGTATCCCTCCAGCACCACACCCCGGTCCCGGTGCTCGGCGTGCCGCTGCCGGTCGTACAGCGCTGGGCTCCATTTGATCTGGTTGACCGCCGGGTTCTCCTCGGTCGACTGGATCAGCTCGTCGATCTCCGCGGTGCTGTAGTTGCTGACGCCGACCGCCCGGACCAGGTTCTCGTCCCGGGCGGCCAGCAGCTCGCGCCACAGCGGGATGCTGTCCGCCGGTGACGACGGCGTCCAGTGGATCAACCAGAGGTCGACCTGGTCGACGCCGAGCGCCTCCAGGCTGGCCTCCAACGTCGCGCGTTCCCGGCCCACCCGGTCCGGGGGGAGCTTGGTGGTGATGAAGACGTCCTCGCGACGCAGCCCGCTCTCCTGCACCGCCCGGCCGACCTCCCGCTCGTTGCCATACATGGTGGCGGTGTCGAGGTGCCGGTAGCCGGTGTCGAGCGCGGCCAGCACCGCCTCGTAACCGGCCTGGCCGGTGGCCTGCCAGGTGCCGAAGCCGAGCAGGGGCATCTGCACGTCCCCGGGGAGCAGGGCGGTGGGCTGGTCGGTGAGGTCCATGAGGTCCGTTCTACCCCGCCGAGCCGGTGCCCGCCGAGCGAACCGGACACTCCGGCACCCAGCACGGTGGTCCGGTTTACCGGAGAATGCGGGTGTGACCGACCGGCGAGGAGCAACGTGTACCTGACTCACCTGGACTGCCCGCGCTGCGGACGGGAGTCAACGGCCGACCAGCTGCAGAACCTCTGCGAGTGCGGTTCCCCGCTGCTGGCCCGCTATGACCTCCCGGCGGTGGCGAAGGCGGTCACCCCGGAACGCTTTCCGCTGCGCCCGGCGGACCTGTGGCGCTACCGGGAGCTCCTGCCGGTGGGCGACCCCCGGCATGTCACCACGCTCGGCGAGGGCTGGACGCCGCTGCTGCGCGCCCCCGCGTACGGCGCCGAGATCGGCATCGCGGACCTGATGGTCAAGGACGAGGGGTTGATCCCGACCGGCTCGTTCAAGGCGCGTGGTGCGGCAGTCGGTGTGAGCCGGGCCCGTGAGCTGGGCGTCGAGCGGATCGCGATGCCCACCAACGGCAACGCCGGGTCGGCCTGGGCGACGTACGCCGCGCGGGCCGGGATGGGTGCGACCATCGTCATGCCGTTGGCGGCGCCGAGCATCTGCCGGCGTGAGTGCGTCGCCGCCGGTGCGGACCTGCGCCTGATCGACGGGCTGATCGGCGATGCTGGCCGGTGGGTGGCCGAGCTGATCGCGGAGTCGAACGGGGCGATCTTCGACGCCGGCACGCTGCGCGAGCCCTACCGGCTGGAGGGCAAGAAGACGATGGGGTACGAGATCGTCGAGCAGCTCGGCTGGCAGGCGCCCGACGTGATCATTTATCCGACCGGTGGCGGTGTCGGCCTGATCGGCATCCACAAGGCGCTGCACGAGCTGCGCGAGCTGGGCTGGATCGGCGACAAGCTGCCCCGGCTGGTGGCGGTGCAGTCGACCGGCTGCGCACCGATCGTGCGGGCGTTCGCCGCCGGCGAGGAGCGGGCGCAGCCGTGGGCGGACGCGCAGACGGTGGCGTTCGGTATCACCGTGCCGGCGCCGCTGGGCGACGAGCTGATCCTGGCGGCGCTGCGGGAGTCCTCCGGCACGGCTGTCGCCGTCGACGACGCGGACATCCTGGCAGATCTTCGGGACTTCGCCGCCCGGGAAGGGCTGCTGCTCTGCCCGGAAGGGGCGGCTTGCCTGACCGCGGCACGGCAGCTACGCGCGGGCGGGTGGATCCGAGCCGGCGAGCGGGTGGTCGTGCTCAACACGGGCGCTGGGTTGAAGTATCCGGACACGGTCGACGTTTCTGGCGTACCTCTGGTGGAGCCGATCGCTCAGTAACTGTCCGGCTTGGTCAACCGCCAGGCCGCGTTGATCAGCCCGATGTGGGAGAGCGCCTGCGGGGTGTTGCCGAGCTGCATCCCGGTGGACAGGTCGATCTGCTCGCTGAACAGCCCCACGTCGTTGGAGTATCCGACGACCCGCTCGAAGAGCGCCTCGGCCCGCTGCTGCTCACCCGTCATCACCAGGCACTCCACCAGCCAGAACGAGCACAGCAGAAATCCGGCCGGGTCGGTCGACCACCGCCGCAGCAGTCCGTCCTCGGTGCCCAGGTCGCGCTCGACCATCGCGATGGTCGACCGCATCCGCGGGTCGGTGGCCGGGAGGAAGTGCGTGACCGGCAGGGTGAGCACCGAGGCGTCCAACTCCGCCGAGCCGAATGCGCCGGTGAACGCCCCGATCCGCTCGTTCCACCCCTCACGCAGCACGGTGTCACTGATCTCGTCGCGGATCGTGGCCCAGCGACGTGGGTCGGCCCGATCGCCGAGCCGGTCGGCGAGCCCCACTGCCCGGTCCATCGTGAGCCAACAGGCCACCTTGGACGAGACGTAGTGGCGGTCCTCGTCCCGGGTCTCCCAGATACCCCGGTCCGGCAGACGCCACGTCGCGGCCACCTGCTCGGTCAGCCCGAGCACCATCTCGCACAACTCGCCCTCGAACGTCGCGCCGAGGTAGTCGCGCAGGCGCCACACCGCGGACATCACCTGACCCGGCACGTCGAGCTGCCGCTGCCGCCAGGCGTCATTGCCGACCCGCACGGGCCTGCTGCCACGGTATCCGCGCAGATGGGAGCAGTGGTGCTCGGAGATGTCGCGCTCGCCCTCCAGCCCGAAGAGCACCGGCACGGGCTCGTCGCCGAACCGGCCGATCGAGCGGGTCGCCCAGGCGAACAGCCGGGACGTCTCGTCGGGGCAGGCCGCCACCCACAGCGCCCGCATCGTCAACGAGAAGTCCCGCAGCCAGGAGTATCGGTAGTCGTAGTTCCGGTCGCCGCCGATCTGCTCCGGCAACGAGGAGGTCAGCGCGGCGGCGACCGCGCCACTGCGGGCGTACGTGAGGCCGGTCAGGACCGTCGAGCTGTGCTTGACGAGTTCGGGGTAGCGGCCGGAATACCCGTGCGTTTCCCGGAACGCCTGCCATGCCTGTGTGGTCTCGGCGAGGGTGGTCAGCGGGTCAACCTGGGCCGGCGGGTCGCCGTACGCCGCACCGAAGGCCAGGTCCATGCCGATCACCTGACCGGAGGAGACCTCGAACTCCTGGGTCACCCGGTCGGTGCCCGCTCGCAGGTGCAGATCCCCTGCGCGCAACACCAGCACCATGGGGCCGGCGCCGGCCAGCACCCCGCCGTCCGGCTGCTCGTGCAGGTACGGCGTGAGCAGGCCGTACTCCGGGCGGGGCGCGAAGTCCAATGCCATCCGCACCCGGCCGGACAGCCCCTGGACCACCCGGATCAGCACGGCGGGCGAGTTCTTACCCAGCTCGTGGGCGCGGGCACCGACCTCGGCGGCCAGGGCATCGGTGACCGCCACGCTGCCGTGCGGAGTGTGGTGCACCGTCCGCAGCACCAACGTGTCCGGCAGGTACGCGCGCTCCACCCGGAACCCCGGGCCGCCGACCCCGACCGGCGCCAGCCGGAAGTGGCCAGCCCCCGGGTCGAGCAGCCGCGCGAACACGGACGACCCGTCGAACCGGTGTGGGCACCACCAGTCGACCGAGCCGTCCTTGCCGACCAACGCCCCCGAACGGGAGTCCGAGAGGAACCCGTAGTCGGAGATCGGCGGCTGCTGCTGTTCCACCCGCCGGGGGTACCCGCATCGGCCTGGATCAGACCGCTGCCGGCCCGGTCACCCCGTCGGTGGCTCGTCCTTGCCCGCCGCCTCGGCCGCGTCGGCCTCCTTCTTGGTGCGGTGTACGGCCTGGTCGGCGTGCTCCGGCGGCCCGTAGACGGTGTACAGCACCAGCGGGTTGGGGCCGGTGTTGACGAAGTTGTGCTTGGTGCCCGCCGGCACCACGACCAGGTCGCCCGCGACGACCTTCCGCTTCGCACCGGCGACCCGGGCCTCACCAACGCCGCTGACGAAGGTCAGGATCTGGTCGACGTCCTCGTGCACCTCCTCGCCGATCTCCCCATCGGCGGGGATGGTCATGATGACCAACTGGGTGTGGTCACCGGTCCACAGCACCCGCCGGAAATCTGGACTCTTCTCGGCAATGGTCGCGATCGTGAAATGCTCCATGCCCGCGCTCATACCCCGTTCGGCTGCGCGCCACGCCGGGACACACAGATGGTGGAATTCCCCACGGTCGGAAGGTTTGGACCTGCGCGGACCGGGGATCGATCACTCTGACCGGCGCAAACGGCCGGTCGAGCCAGGTCCCCGCTGGCGTACCGCCGAACGGCTGCGGTGGTGGGAGACGGCCAGAGCGCGGCGACGTTCCGACCACGGTCGAAGCGGCGCCGTGCGCTCGTTTGACTATCGATGCAGCCAGTTGAGCAGGTCGGGCGGGGCCAATGCCGCCGTACGCTGCCGGTAGTGGGCCTGCGCGGACGAGTCCAGCAGGCTGCGGCCCTGGCCCGAGGCGCCCTGGCGGAAGAACGCCTGCCGGTCGCGCAGCACGCCGAGGGTGTCCGGGGCGAGCCGGTCGGCGCGCTCCCGCATCTGCCCGAACGTGGCCGCCTCGACCAGGTCGGGCCAGCGCTCGGAAGGGACCGGGATGTCCCACCGGTCGGCGAGCCGGCGCATCTCACCGCCCAGGTCGGCCAACAGGTCGTCGTAGTGCACCAGCTCGACGTTCGGCTCGTGCCGGCGGGCCCAGGCGTCGCGCAGATGCAACATCACCCCGGGCAGCGAATCCAGCTCGACGCGCGGGTCCGCCTCCTGGTCGACCCAGCTCGTCAGCCACTGCTCCACCGGTTGGCGTGCCCGAGGCGGCCCGGCCGGGGCAGGCTGGCCGGTCAGCTCGGCGAGGCGCACCCGGTCCAGGTTGCCGGCCTGGTGGTAGAGGGAGACCGCCATGTCCAGCGGGTGCCGGGCCACCACCACGTACTGCACCCGGGGATCGAGAGGCACGCCGTCCAGCGGGGTGTGCGTCTTGATGAACCGCCGGTGCGGTTGCGCGGCCAGTCTGTCGAACACCGCTTCCCGAGGCTCGACCAACCAGTCCAGCCACGGCGAGAGCACGGTCAGCGGCGCCGGCAACTCCGGGGTGCCCAGCACCAGGAGCGCGCAGATCATCTGCATCCAGGTCGTACCGCTCTTGGACCGGGTGCTGATCACGATGTCGCCGTCGCGGAACGGGAAACCCGCCCACCGGCCGCTGTCCTCGTCGTCGGATCGGTACCGGTGAGCTGGCGTGAGCATCGGAGGAGCGTAGTCGTCGAGCCACAGCCGAGCAGCCCAATTCTGACCCGCTGGGCGGGCTCAGCCTCGCTTACTGCCGCTCGGTGAAGCCGAACTGGATGATGCCCTCGTCGTCGACGGTGGCGTCCACAGACGCGTCACCGAGCAGCTCGGCGGCATCCTCGTCCAGGAAGATCCGGGCACCCTGGTTGTCGACAACGCGATCGCCCTGCACCGGCTCGGGCACCAACTCCACAGTGAGCGAGCCGGCCTCGGTGTCGGCGGCGATGCGTACTCCGCCGTCCTGGGCGACGTCCTGTTGGTTGGCTAGGTCGCGGATGACGAGCACGGCGTTATCGGTCATGGTGAGCATTTGCGGAACTCCTCGTGGATTCTCGGCTCGCGGTCGAATACTGCGCAGACCGGACAGTCGGCCCGCGTACGAGCCACGTGGGAGGCGACAGGAGGGCGAACGGTCGTCGCGCCGTCGCATCGAATCGGGGCAGCTGACGGCCCCGTCACTCCCACCGTGCCCGCTGCTGGACCATCCGTCAAATAGAGGCAGATCAGTCGAGAGCGGCGGCCGGGGTCAGCCAGGCGCGAATCTCGTCGACGGCCGCGCGGCCGCCCCGGTTGGCTCCGATCGTGCTGGCCGAGGGGCCGTAGCGGAGCGAGATGGTCGATGGCGGGGTCTGGTGTGAGCCGGTAGAACATGGGTAGCCCTCATCGTTCGCGCCGATCACAGACGGCCATTCCGGTTATGACCAGCGGATCTGTGTTTACGCTGCGCTTATGAGTGATTACCGTCGGTATGCGGCCGAGTTCATCGGCACCCTGCTGCTGGTCTTCTTCGGAGTGGGTAGCGCCGTCGCCGCGCGGATTGACGGCGGTGTGGTGGTGGTCGCGCTGGCCTTCGGGTTCGTGATGGTCGCCCTCGTCTACACGATCGGCCCACTGTCCGGCAGCCACGTCAACCCGGCGGTGACGCTCGGTGTGCTGCTCTCCGGAAAGATCTCGGTGATCGGCGCGGTGGCGTACTGGATCGCGCAGTTCGTCGGCGCGACCGTGGCCGCCTTCGTGCTCTGGGCGCTGACCCGCTGGGGCGACATGGCGGACCAGACCGGGGCGCTGGGCACGAACGGTTACGGCGCGCACATCAACCGGGGCGGTGCCGCCGTGCTGGAGGTCGTCCTGACCTTCCTCTTCGTGCTGGTCGTCCTGGTGGTCACCAGCCGCAGCGAGAATCCGGGCACCGCAGGGCTGGCCATCGGGCTGGCCCTCGCAGCGACCCAACTGGTGGGAGTGACGCTGACCGGCGCCGCGGTCAACCCCGCCCGCGCGTTCGGCCCGGCGGTGTTCGAGGGTGGCGTGGCCCTGCGGCAGCTCTGGGTGTTCATCGTCTTCCCGCTGCTCGGCGGGGCGCTCGCCGCGCTGGTCGCACCGATGGTCATGGGGGCGCAGCGGCACTACTGGGGTGGCCACGACAAGTCGGTCGGCCGGCCGTCATAGTCCAGCCGGAGCGCCCGGCGCCGGTGCGCCTCCCGGCCGGACGCACGCTCAGGCCGGACGGTCCGGTGGGGGGACCACCGCCGTCGGGTCGCCACGTTCGATGAGCGCGGCGATGTCGGCAGCCCGCAGCCCGCGCAGCGCCAGCACCCGGGTGCCCCAGCGGTGCAGGCGGCACGGGTGCGGGCTGGCGTCGTTACGGCAGACCACTCCCCCGGACCACCGCTGGGGGGCGTGCACCACCACCGCCCGCACCGCGAACTGGGTGTCCTCGCCCGTCACGTATGGCGGCAGGGGGATGTCGCGGAGCCCGTCCGCGGACGCTTCACCGGCAAGGGCAACGGACGAAGCGGCACGACGGACGCGGTGGGCTGTACTGCTATTCATCTCCGCTGCCTCCACACTGGATGGTCGGTTGGCGACAGCAAAAAGTTACGACCTCCTCGACCGTACGCGACGGACAAACTGTCCCGCTGTGCGATCGGTCGGTCAGCGGACCGCCACGGCCTGGAGGCCGACGTTGCCGCAGTGCGGGGTGAAGACCTTCTCGACGGTCCAGGTCAGCAGCAGTCGGGCGTCCTTCGGCAGCTTGAACCGGATCGTGAACTGAGCGCTCTGACTGGTGTACGGGTCTTCCAGGACCACGGTGCTGGCGGGCCCACCAGTGGACAACCGCGCTTCGAGGCGCCCCCGGGCCATCCAGATACCGCCGTAGACCTGGACCGTGCGCGGCTCACCACTGCCCGCGACGGCGAGGGTGAACCCGTTGCCGGCACCGCAGGTGTAGACGCCGTCGGAGTTGCCTCTCGCCGAGCGCTGCGACGAGCCGTCGGACCAGCGGACGTACTCCTGGTTGCCGTCCCAGCCGACCCGCTTGCCGGCGCCGCCCCCGTCGATGATCTCGCCGGAACCGGAGCGTTTGCGGACCGTCGAGTCGCCGCGGTGCTGCCCCCAGTGCATCCAGTCCCGGGTGCCAACGGCGGTGAGGTCGACCTCTGCGGGCATCTCCCCCTTGGTCACCGACAGCAGCGCCTTGGGCGATACCGGCGGCGCGGCGGGCGCGCTCGTCGACGGTGTCGGGTCGGGCGAGGGTGGGCGCTGGCGCGGACGCAGGCCAGGCATCGCCGGCCCCGCGTCGCCGGTGCGCCCGTCGGTGGCCGGGAGAGCGGGGGGACGGGCGGCACCGGCGGGCACGTCGCCCGAGCGTCCCGCCTGGTCGTCGCCGGTCTCCGGGTCGGACCGACTGCCGAGGTACGTGATCAACACCACCAGGCAGGTGAGTACGGCGACGCCCTCCACCGCCCAACGTCGCCACTGCCGGGCACGGGTAACCCGGCGCAGCGCGGTGCGGCTCTGCGCCCGCGTGCGGTCTTCCTCCGCCACCGACCCCTCCACCTTTACCGCCCGGCCGCCGTCGACCGTTGCGGATCGCACCGTCCACTGTGGTTGCTTCACGTATGCACCAGTGTGGACGACACGCTAGATCCGGACTGCCGGACGTGTCCAGCCCGCCACCGAACGCGGTCGGACAACCTGGCCCGCTCGGACGAGGGCTTGACTGGACCGCGGGCCGCCCGCGCGTCAGCCGATCCGGAAGCCGAGCAATTGCGCGATGACCACGGCCTGCTCGACGTCGACGATGGCACCGGCCCGCTCGACGACCGTCGGGTCGAGCGCGGTGAGATCGCTGCCGCGCAGGTCGGCGCCACCGAGCCGAACATTGAGCAGCTGCGCGCCGGAAAGATCGACGCCGGTGACGGTGGCACCGGTGAGGTTGGCCCTGGTCAGGTCCACCTCGCGCATCCGTACCCCGGTCAGCCGTGCGCCTCGCAGGTCGGCACCGGGC
Organism: Micromonospora sp. DT201; assembly: GCF_049841575.1. NCBI lineage: Bacteria > Bacillati > Actinomycetota > Actinomycetes > Micromonosporales > Micromonosporaceae > Micromonospora > Micromonospora sp. DT201. Next base: position 51,476 of record NZ_JBNCKP010000018.1, read on the forward strand.
AGCGCGACGAAGGACCAGTCGCCGCCGTCCACCGCCAACGGACGCAGGTCGCAGTCGATGAAGGTGCTGCCGACCAGCTTGCAGCCGGTGAACTCGGCCTCGAAGAAGTTGCACCGCCTGAAGACGCAACGGGTGAAGGCGGAGTCGACGTGCCGGGAGGCGTTGAACAGCACGTTGCCGAACGTGCACCCGGTGAAGACCGCACCCCGGCTCACGGCCTCCGTCAGGTCAACGTCGAAGAACTCGCAACCCACAAAGTGCCGGTCGGTCAACTCCTCGCCGTACCAGTCCTCGTTGCGGAAGGTCACGTCCTCGGTCAGCTCCGGCATCCGGCCAGGTTAGTGGGCGTCAGCGACACTCTGCGGCCGGTGCGTCTGGTGGCGGCCCCCTTCCGGTAGCGGCGTACCGGCTAGTACGTTCGGCGACGTGAGTGTGGCTCGGAGCAAGGACCCGGATCAGATCGGTTTCGACCCGGCGCGGTTGGCGCGGATCGACGAGCACTTCGGCCGGTACGTCGACGACGGCCGGCTGGCCGGCTGGCAGGTGGTGGTCACCCGTCGCGGCGAGGTGGCGCACTCCTCGACGTACGGGCTTGCCGACCGGGAGTCGGGCACGCCGGTCGAGGCCGACACGCTCTGGCGCATCTACTCGATGACCAAGCCGGTCACCTCGGTCGCGGCGATGATGCTGTGGGAAGAGGGCCGGTTCGAGCTGACCGACGAGATCAGCCGTTGGCTGCCGGAGTTCGCCGACCTGCGGGTCTACTCCAAAGGATCGACGCTCAAGCCGTTCACCGTGCCGGCGACCGAGCCGATCCGGGTCTGGCACCTGCTCACCCACACCGCCGGCCTGACGTACGGCTTCATGCAGACCTCGGTGGTCGACGGGATCTACCGGGCCGCCGGCTACGACCTGTACCCGCCGGCCGACGTCGACCTCGCCGGCGCCTGTGCGGCCTTCGGCGAGCTGCCGCTGCTGTTCCAGCCCGGCTCCGCCTGGGGCTACTCCGTCGCCACCGACGTGCTCGGCCGGCTCGTCGAGGTGATCTCCGGGCAGAGCCTCGACGCGTTCTTCGCCGACCGGATCTTCGGCCCGCTGGGCATGACCGACACCCGCTGGTGGGTGGACGGCGACGAGACCGAGCGGCTGGCCGCGCTCTACGCACCGGATCCGCGCAGCGGCCGGGCGGTCCGCTACGACAGCCTCGGCGCGCTCGCGCACCGCAAGCCGGCCCTACTCTCCGGGGGCGGGGGTCTGATCTCCAGCGCCCACGACTACCACCGGTTCACCCAGCTGCTGCTGCGCGGCGGCGAGCTGGACGGCGTTCGGCTGCTCGGGCCGCGCACGGTGCGGTTCATGACCCGCAACCACCTACCCGCTGGCCAAGATCTGGGCGCCCTGTCCACCGGCGGCTTCGCCGAGACGACCCTGGACGGGATCGGCTTCGGCCTCGGGTTCGCGGTGGTCGACGACCCGATCCCCAGCCGGGTGCCGAGCAGCGTCGGCGAGTACTACTGGGGTGGCGTGGCCAGCACCGCGTTCTGGGTGGACCCAGCCGAGGAGATCACCGCGCTGCTGTTCGCCCAGCTGATGCCGTCGAGCACGTACCCGCTGCGCTCCCAGCTGCGCCAACTCGTCTACGCCGCCCTGGTCGACTGACCGAGACGACCGCCGGGCCGCTCGGCGCTGGCCTCCGCAGTCCCGGCGGCAGCTGGCGTCGGACGGTCCGGCTGCCGACCCCACCTGGCTGTCGCCGCCGCTGTAGAGCTGCCCCAGATGTGGGGCAAGCGGCGGCAGCTACCGCCCGGCGATCGCGCCACCCCCGGAACCGCAACGTCCCCCGGAACGCCCCCGGACCGCGCCACCCCCGGAACGCAGCCTCCCCCGGACCGCAACGTCCCCCGGAGCGCAACGTCCCCCGAACGCGACCGGCGACCTGCCGTCTCCAGCCGCCCCATATTCGGGGCAGCTCTACAGCACGGCGGTCCCACCCCATGACCTCCGCCTAGGGTGTCCGCGTTCGTCGTCAGTTGAGGTGGTCACGACGCCGCGCTGGCCTCCCGAGCGCAATCGACCTCAGTCGGCGAGGCGGGCCGGGAAGCCGCCGGTCGCGATCGGGCCCCAGGCGTCGATGGTGACCCGGATCAGCGACTTGCCCTGGCGCACCATGGCAGCCCGGTAGTCGTCCCAGTCCGGGTGCTCGCCGGAGATGCTGCGGAAGTAGTCGACAAGCGGCTCCAGCGCCTCGGGCAGATCGAGCACCTCGGCGGTGCCGTCGATCTGCACCCAGGGGCCGTCCCAGTCGTCGCTGAGCACGCAGGCGGAGACCCGGGGGTCGCGGCGGATGTTTGTCACCTTGGCCCGCTCGGGGTAGGTGGAGACGACCAGCCGGCCCTGCCCGTCGATCCCTGCGGAGACTGGCGACGACTGCGGGCGGCCGTCGGCCCGGGTGGTCATCAGCACGACGCGGTGTCGCGGCCGGAGGAAGTCGAGCAGGGCGTCCCGGTCGACCCGGGTGTTCTTTGCGATGCTGCGTGCCATCTCTCGTTCCTACCAGGTGCGGGCCCAGCGGTGGCGGCGGGTCAGCGAGGCCGGGCCGCGGAGCGGTGCACGGCCTGGGTGGGCACCCTGGGGCGACCGGACGGGCGCCAGGCCCGACCGTTGGCGTAGATCACCCGAAAGCCGAGGTACGAGGCAAGTGGCGCCCAGTGGGCGGAGCCCATCCGCAGCTCGGCGGCATTGTGCCGCTGGCCGTTGGCGAGCACGTCGAGCAGGACAGTTTCGAAGGCCGCCGACTCGACCCAGTCGACTTCTCGGGTGAAACCGCAGATCAGAGCGGCTCCGGTGATCTCCAGGAACTCGCGCAGCACCGCGTCCGAGGCCCGCAGCACCGAGCAACTGCCGAAATAGAGTCGCCGCCCCTCGGCGCGGCCGGCCATCAGCTCGGCCACCTCGTTCAGCTCCACGGACTGCCAGTCGGTGAGGCAGAGCCGGCTCGGCTCTCCGTGCATGGCGAAGAAACCGACCCGGTGGTCGGCGTACTGCTTGAGCAGCCAGCGGTCCAGGAAGTAGAACAGCTCGTCGCGGGTGGCCGCGTCCTTGTGGATGAAACGGATCTTGCCCAGTCGCTCCAGCAACTCGAGGGTGGGCAACACGGAGCCTCGCTCATTGAGGTCGCGGTGCCACTGACCCTCGACACAGAAGACGCCACCGCGTGCCACGCGCACCTCCGCCAGTCCGCCGCCCCGAGGCTGACGTTACCGCCCGCCAACTGCCGGGAAGCATCACCCTCGGTGTAGCAAAGTGCGACGTTCGGTGCGCTTGAGCGTTCTTGACCCCAGCAGGGCCGATCGGCAGTGAATGACTGTTTCGAAAATCAGGCGAATTCCCAGCCAATGCCCAGATACTGCGGATTGTGAGGACGATTCTCGTTAATCCCCTCCAACCGCAATCATCAGTGTCAGGGTGGAAATCACGGGACTTCTCGGTCGATGTCCCGGAGCCACCCCATTCGCTCTCCTATCGGGAGGACTTCTGTGCGCGTAAACACCTTGAAGCGAGCTGCCGTCGCATTCGCCCTGGCGCTGCCCGGGGCAGCAATCGCCACGGTGGTCGCCGCACCAGCAGCGCACGCGGACGGCTGTTACACCTGGAACCGCAACCTGTACCAGGGACGCTCGGGCGACGACGTCCGCCAGTTGCAGATCCGGGTCGCCGGCTGGGCCGGCTACCGGGACATCGTGGAGAACGACGGCCGCTACGGGCCGAAGACCGCCGCCGCAGTCAAGCGGTTCCAGCAGGCGTACGGACTGCGCGCCGACGGTGTCGCCGGCCCGCAGACCTACGCCAAGCTGTACCAACTCCAGGACAACGACTGCACGCCCGCGCACTTCGGCCACAACGAGCTCGACAACGGGTGCGGCGGCTCCGGCTACAGCGGTGGCCCGCTCTCGGCGACCCAGACCCGGCAGAACGCGCTACGCACCATGTGGAAGTTGGAGGCGCTGCGCAAGAGCCTCGGCGACAAGCCGCTCGACGTGTCCAGCGGGTTCCGCAGCCGCGCCTGCAACGAGCAGGTCGGCGGCGCGTCCGACAGCCAGCATCTGTACGGCAACGCGGCCGACGTCACCTCACGATCGTCCTCGCTGTGCCAGGTCGCCCGCAGTGCCCGCAACAGCGGCTTCAGCGGGATCTACGGTCCCGGATACCCCGACCACGACGACCACGTGCACGTCGACTCGCGGCGGGAGAACAACAGCGACAGCAGCTCGAACACGACCAGCTGGTCCGCTCCGGACTGCGGGGTCGGCAACTGAGCGGCCCGCTCAGAGCGACGTCGGCCCGACGCGGAGGGGGATCTTCGCGCCGGGCCGGCGTCACGTCGCCCCGGGTCGGGTGGGCGCAGGGGTGGCGCGCTCAGCTCGCCCGGGGCCAGCGCGGCGCGGGGACGGCGGGAGTCACCGGCCGGCCAGCGGCGGTGGGCCGTGCCCCCGGCGGGACGACCCGCGCGGCCTGCTGCCGCGACGGCCCGGTCGCCGTGAACGGGAAGGGCACATGCACGAACGGGTTGCCGTGCCGGATCAACGCCTCGATCTGCCGTTCGTTGAGCCCGTGTGTCTCCAACACCCGTCGCCCCCAGCGGTGCAGGCGACACGGGTAGGAGGCGCCGTCGTTGCGGCACAGCGGCCCGGTGGGCCACTCCTCGGCGGTGTGCACGACCACCGCCCGGACCGCGAGCCGAACATCCTCCGGGGTCAGCTGTGCCGGCACTGGCACCTCACCCAGTATCAGATCGATGGGATCCGTCGACTGCACACCAACTCGCACGGCAGGCCTCCCGCAGCTCGGCAGCGGTACGGCGGACTCACCGCACCGACATCCTCGGCCAGTGGTACGGCCGACGTCGCCCGATAGTTCAAATCCGGTACGCGGTAAGCAGATCCTCCGGCGACAGCCCGCGCGCGCAACCTCCCGTCAGACCAGGCCGGCGTCGTGCACGAGCAGGGCCACCTGGACCCGGTTGTTCAGGTCGAGCCGGGTCAGCAGCCGGGAGACGTACGCCTTCACCGTCGCCACACTCATGAACAGCTCGCCCGCGATCTCCGCGTTGGTCTGACCCCGCCCCAGAGCGACCGCCACCTGCCGCTCCCGCTCACTCAGCCCGGTGAGCAGCCGCAGCGCCCGCTCCCGGCGCGGGTCGGGGCCGACCGGGCCGGGTGCGGCGGCGGTCACGTGGGTGATCAGCTTCCGGGTAACCGTCGGGGAGAGCGTCGCCTCACCGGCTGCCACCCGGCGCACGGCGTGCACGATCTCCGCCGGCGGAGTGTCCTTGAGCAGGAAGCCAGCCGCACCGGCGCGTAGTGCCCGCAGCACCTGCTCGTCGGCGTCGAAGGTGGTCAGCACCAGCACCTCCGGCGGGTGCGGCTGGGCACGCAGCGCCTCGGTGGCGGTCAGCCCGTCCACCCGTGGCATCCGGATGTCCATCAGCACCACGTCCGGGGCGTACGCGGCGACGGCCGCCGGCACCTCGCTCCCGTCGGCCGCCTCGCCAACCACGGTCAGGTCCGGCAGGCCACCGAGGATCATCGAGAGCCCGGCGCGGACCAGGGCGTCGTCGTCCACGATCAGCACGCGCACCGACGGCACGACCGACTCAGGCCCGGCCACTCCAGAAGACCCGGCCGCGCCGGAAGTGCCCGTCACGCCGGCCACGGCAGCCAGGCGGCCAGCCGGAAGTCGCCAGCGTCGTCCCGGCCGTAGGCCAGCTGTCCGCCTGCCAGCGTGACGCGCTCGCTGATGCCCACCAGGCCGGTGCCGGCGCCCGGCAGCGTGCCGCCGGCCTGCGGACCGACCGGCCACCGGTTGCCGATCGCCACGGTCAGACCAGCGCCCGGCCCGCCGGCGACATCCACAGTGACCGCCGCGCCGGCCGCGTGCTTGCGGGCGTTGGTCAGCCCCTCCTGCACGATCCGGTACGCGGCCCGGCCCAGCGCCGCCGGCACCTCCCCCGACCGGTCGACGATGTCGCTGACGTTGACGTTGACGCCAGCCGAGCGCGACTCGGCGATCAGGGCCGGCAGGTCGGCGAGGGTCGGCTGGGGCGGCTCCGGGGCGTCGACATCGCTGTCGACCTCGGCGCGGAGCACCCCGATCACCTCCCGCAGGTCCTGGAGGGCGGCGTGCGCGCTACCCCGGATCACCCCGGCGGCGCGGGCCACCTCGTCGGCCGGTGCGTCCGGCCGGAACTCCAACGCCCCGGCGTGCAGGCTGAGCAGCGAGATCCGGTGGGCCAGCACGTCGTGCATCTCCCGGGCGATGCGGGTGCGTTCGAGGTGGCGGGCCTGGGCGACGCGGAGCTGCTGCTCCGCCTCGGCCCGCTCGGCCCGCTCGCGCAGCGACACGATCAACTGCCGGCGGGCCCGGACGAACATCCCCCAGGCCAGCATGGCGAAGCTGAACACCACGCCCCACGACGCTGTCGCCCAGTACGGCCAGGCCGGGTCCGGACGCAGCCAACTGAAGATCAGGTTGGTGACCAGACCCGCGGCGGTCACCGCCATCGCGATGGCCGTCCGGCGATGCACCACCACGGTGAAGAACATGATCAACAGTGGGATCGCGGCGGCCAGCGAGAACATGGTCAGCGGTGTGGTGGCCACCAGCAGCCCGAGCGGCCACCGCCGGCGCAGCCAGAGCAAGCCACAGCAGACCAGCCCGATCAGGGCGTCAGCGACGGTCATCCAGTCGTGCGGGAGCGGGATCGCGATCGCCGGCTCCGGCGACAGGGCGTCCGCGGTGACGAACAGCACCCAGAGCAGGGAGACCAGGAACGCGACGGTGTCCACGATCCAGTCGCGGGTGGTGCGGCGCGGGTGGGTGCGCCCCTGGTCGGCCGGCACGGCCAGCTCCCCTGGCAGCAGCCAGGGATGCTCCGGGACGGCGAGGCTGGTCACGGCCCTATGCTAGGCAGCCGACGGGCACCACGACCAGCTACCAAAGTCGAGACCGAACCGCTACCAAGGTCGGCGCGGCACCGACCGGCGGCCGCTGCGGATGGCCGGGCGGCGCGGGCAGGCTCAACCGCATGATCACGGTAGAGAACCTCACCAAGCGATACGGGCCACACCCGGCCGTGGACGATGTGTCCTTCCAGTGCGAGCCGGGCACGGTCACCGGCTTCCTCGGCCCCAACGGCGCCGGCAAATCCACCACCATGCGAATGATCTGCGGGCTCACCGCACCAAGCGCCGGCCGCGCCACCGTTTCCGGGCGCCCGTACCGGGAGCTACCCAACCCGGGACGGGAGGTCGGGGTGCTGCTGGACGCCTCCGCCCAGCACGCCGGGCGCACCGGCCGCGAGGCGTTGACGCTGTCCGCGTACACCATGGGTTTGGACCGGCGCGAGGTCGCCGCGAAGCTCGACCTGGTCGGGTTGAACGCGGTGGCGGCGAAGCGACGGGTACGGGCGTACTCGTTGGGCATGCGCCAGCGGCTCGGCCTGGCGCAGGCGCTGCTCGGCGATCCCCGGGTGTTGATCCTCGACGAGCCGGCGAACGGCCTGGACCCGGAGGGGATCTTCTGGATGCGCGGTCTGCTGCGCGACTTCGCCGACCGGGGCGGGACAGTGCTGCTCTCCTCCCACCTGCTGCGCGAGGTGGAGGCGGTCGCGGACCGGCTGGTGGTGATCGGGGGCGGCCGGATCGTGGCCCAGGGCAACAAGAACGAGCTGCTGGCCGGCGGCGGCACGGTGGTCCGGGCCCGCGACGATGCGGCGCTGCGCCGGGCACTGGAGAGGGCCGGGTTGAGCCCCGCCGACAGCTCCGAGGGGCTGCTCGTGCAGGCCGACGCCGAGGCGGTCGGCCAGGCCGCCGCCGATGCCGGCGTCGCGCTGGCCGAGCTGCGCCCCGCCAGTAGCGGTGGCCTCGAACAACTCTTCCTCACCCTGACCGCCGGCGAATCCACCAAGGAGGCCGTCCGATGACCACCACCACCGCGCCCGCCGCCGGCGCCGTCGCGCCCCGGCAGCACACCCCGGTACGCCGTCCGTCGCTGCTCCGGCTCAGCGCCGTGGAGATGCGCAAGCTCGTCGACACCCGGGCCGGCCGTTGGCTGCTGATCACCATCGGCCTGGTCACCGCCGTGATCGTCACCCTGCAGTTGATCTACTCGAAGGACGCCGACCAGACCTTCCCCAACTTCTTCGTCCCGTCGCTGCTGCCGGTGTCGGTGCTGCTGCCGGTGCTCGGCATCCTGTCGATCACCAGTGAGTGGTCGCAGCGGACCGCCCTCACCACGTACGCCCTGGTGCCTCGCCGGGAACGGGTGGTCGTCGCGAAGCTGAACGCCGTGATGCTGACCGCGCTCGCCTCGGTGGTGGCCAGCCTCGTCTTCGCCGCCGTCGGCACGCTCGTGGCCTCGGCCACCGGAGGCGCGGGCACCTGGCAGTTCGACTGGTCACTGCTGCTGAACGCGGTGATCCTGCAGGTCACCGGCGTGCTGACGGGTGCCGCCTTCGGTCTGCTGCTGCTCAACCCGCCGCTGGCGATCGTCGGTTACTTCCTGCTGCCCACCATCTGGGGGGTGCTCGGCGAGATGGTCAAGCCCCTGCGCGGCCCGTCCGAGTGGTTGGACACCAGCAAGACCATGGAGCCGTTGTTCAGCAGCGACGCCGTCACCGGCGGGCAGTGGGGGCGGATAGTGGTGTCCCTCCTCGTCTGGATGGTCCTCCCGCTGGCCGCAGGCCTGTTCCGGACGCTGCGCCGCGAGGTGTCCTGACCATGGACGTCGCAGGTTCTCGGCCACGCACCGTGGTCAGCGGCGGCCCGGTGGAGCTGGCGGTCCTGTGGGGTGGCCTCCCGTTGCTCGGCGCGGGCGCCGGATGGCTCCTCGCCGCGGCGACGGGCTGGCTCACCCGGCTGCCCTGGGTGCCGTTCGGGGGCCTGATCGAATGGCTGGATCGGCTCCCCGAGCCGCAAGCCACCCTCGGCACGATCGCGGTGGGCGTCCTGGCCGGCCTGGTGTTCGCCGGGATCGGCACCGCCGAACGGCTCATCGTCACCGTCGACGCGGCGCAGGTGCGGCTGCGCCGCTCCGACCAGGACCGGACCACCGCACGGGTCGACGCCCGGGTGGTCTTCCTCGCCGACGGGCACCTGGTGCTGCTCGACGGCGACGGCGCCGAACTGGCCCGGGAGTCGACGGACCTGCCAGCCGCGAAGCTGGCCGAGGCCTTCCGGACGCACGGCTGGGGCTGGTCGGACGACGACCCGCACCGGTCGGCGTACCGGCTGTGGGTGCCCGACCTGCCCGGGCTGCCCGCTGGCGCGGACGCACTGCTGCGTGCCCGCGAGCGGGCGCTCGGGCGGGACCGCCGCGACGACGCTCGGGAGCTGCGCCGAGAGCTGGGCCTGATCGGGGTCGTGCTGCGCGACGAGGGCAAACGGCAGTACTGGCGGCTGAACGCGCGGGCAGTCACCCGGGGGCCGGAGCAGCCGACTTCGGCCGAGCGAGAGCCAAATGGGCGGTAGCGTCTGTCCCAGGAGATTCTGGGAGCCGCGCGATGACCGAACAGCAGCCGTACCGGGTGGTGTCCCGACACCCCGGCTTCGAGCTGCGCCGCTACCCGGCCCACCTGGTGGCCGAGATGCAGATCCAGGCGTCGTTCATCCGGGCGCCGATAGAGGCGTTCCGGCCGCTGGCCGCGTACATCGGGGGTGCCAACCGGGCCCGGCACCCGATCGGGACGGCCACGCCCGCGATGCCGGCGGCCACCGGCTCGGAGAAGATCGCGATGACCGCGCCGGTGGTCCAGGTGGAGGGCGAGTGGCCGGGCGCCTACCTGGTCCAGTTCGTCATGCCGGTCACCTTCACCGCCGCCACCCTGCCCGAGCCTGTCGACGCCCGGGTGCGGATCCGCGAGATTCCGGCGCAGTTGGCAGCGGCGACGCGTTTCTCCGGGCGGTGGACCGAGCAGGCGTTCAGCCATCGGGCCACCCTGCTCGGCCGGTCGGTCACCGCGGCCGGGCTGCAACCCACCGGCGCCATCCGGTACGCGCGCTTCGACCCGCCGTGGAAGCCGTGGTTCCTGCGCCGCAACGAAGTCGTGCTGCCGGTCGTCGAGTGAGCTGCCGGCGGGCGGCTGAGCTACCAGCGGGCGGCTGAGGTACCGGCGGGCGGCTGAGGTACCGGCGGGCGGCTGAGCTACCAGCGGGCGGCTGAGCTACCGGCGGGCGGCTGAGGTACCGGCGGCATCGGCGGTCGGCCAGGCCAGCAGCAGGGCCATCCCGAGGCCGGAGAGCAGCCCGCACAGCGAGACCAGCACGTCGGAGTCGGCGGCGTTGATCGGGCTGTTGCCGGCAAGCGCGGTGAACGTCGCCCCGATCGGCAGCATGATCATCATGGGGATGGCCGTAGCCAGCAGGAATGCAAACGGGCCCACCAGCGCGGCGAGGGCGGCCAGTGTGTGGTGCCACCAGATCGGCTGACCGCCCGGCCAGTTCCAGGCCAACAGGGTCACACCGGTGAGCAGCACCGCCCCGAGGGCCATCTCCGGCAGGAGCCGCGTCCCGGGCGCGGCGGCTCGGACCAGCCCCACGCCGAGCAGCGCCGCCACGGCAAGGCCGGCCGCCAACCCGACGCGGGCCCGGGAACGCTCCGGGGCCGCCGCCAGCGCGGCAGCGACGGCCAGCACGACCAGCAGCGCGGCGGTGGCCAGGGCACCCTGATTCAGCTCCGGCTCCCGGTCGGTCGGTGACTCGATGCCGGCCGCCGCGAGCGTCAGCACCCCGGCCACACAGGCCGCGCCGGTCAATGCCTTCCGCTCGGTGGCTGGTGGCGTGCCCCGCTCCCGCCAGAGCAGGAACGCCGTGAGCACGCCGAGCACGGCACACCCCCCGAGCGCGAGCAGCACCGTCGCCTCGACGCCGGTCGGATCGGACCGGTCGATCGCGACGTCTGCGGCGACCCAGCAGCCACCGAGCAGCACCGCCGTTCTGCTCCACCGCAACTGCCCCCGGCCGGCCAACACCAGCCCGACGGACACCGCCATGATCGCCAGGAACCGTAGGTCGCGCGCCCAGTAGGCGTTGTTGCCCGGCAGGTTTTCCGACCACGGGCCGATCGGCTCGGTCAGCGGTTGCAGCACGGTCACACCGAACGCCCACAGCACGACGGCGGCTGCGGAGAGGATCAGCCCGATCGGGCGCGCGGATCGCATCCGTGGAAGGTAGCGTACCGACAGCCCTCCCCAGGGGGCGCGATCATCCGACGACGCCGACCGACGACCGGGCGGGACGGTGGCGCAGCGACCGCCACGTCGGCAGCACGCTCGCCAGCGCCGCCAACAGCAGGCACAGGCCCACCACCCCGGTGACCACCGACCACGGCACCACCAGGTCGACGGGGGCGCCGACCTGCTCGGCGAGGCCCGCACGGATGCTGAGCAAGCCGGCGAACGCGACAGCACCGCCGAGCAGCGCGCCGATCAGCACCACTAGGGCGGCCTCGGCCGTGACGAGCCAGATGACCTGCCTCCGGGTCGCCCCGGCCAACCGGATCAGCCGAAGGTCCGCAGCCCGGCCTGCGGCGGCCAGCAGCAGCGTGTTCGCCACCGCGATGGACCCGTAGCCGGCCGACACACCGATCAGTAGCAGCGTGAACAGCCAGACGAGACGGTCCTCGGCAGCGTCCGCCTCGGCCGCCCAGGTGGCGACGTCGACGACCCGCGCCCCGAGTGGAGGGTCGATCCGGTCCTGGACATACACCGTGGAGGTGAGCGCCGATGGGTCGTGCGTTCGCACCACGGCCCGAGGCAGGAGCAGATCGCCGGGGATCGAGTCGTCGGTGACGACGGCGACGATGCGCAACGACACCGACGTCCCGTCGGCGAAGACCAACGCGTACGGCTGGGACGGCAGCAGGTTCGTCGAGGCGGTGACCACCACCGTGTCGTCACCACGCAGGTCGTTCAGGGAGCCGGCGACGACGGCGAGCGCCCGGTTCGCGGCGGTGAACCCCGCCGGGTCCACACCGAGCGCGGTCAGTGGCCGGTTCTCCGGCAGTGTTCCGGGGTCGGTGCGGAAGACGGTGGTCGGTAGGAGGGCGGTGCCACCGGTCGCGGCGACGGCCTGGTCCGACAGACCGGGCGCCCGGTCGGGCACGACGATCCAGCCGGCGTTCACGTTGTCCGCCCGCCCTGCCGCGTACGCGGCGGTGGTGGTGCGCACCATTCCGGACACCAGGACCGCGAAGGCGACAGTGAGCAGCACCGGCGCGGCGATTGACGCCGTCCGCCGGGTCGCGGTCAACGCTCCACCCCGGACCAGCATTCCAATCGCCCCACCGCGCCGTCGCACCGGAGACCGCAGCAGTCGCACCATCGGCCTGACCACCGCAGGGGCGAGCACGGTAGCACCGGCCACCAGCGCCATCACCGCGTACAGGGCGTACTGCCCCGCGATGCGGGCCTCATCAGCGGTTGCCGTCCCGACGCTGAGAGCGGCCCCCATGGCGACGAGAAGCGCCCCGGTCGCGACGCGTAGCCGCCCGATCGGCCGCTGCTCCACCGCCGCCTCGCGCAACGCCTCCAACGGACGAACCCGTGCGGCCCGTCGTGACGTCGACCAGACGGCCAGCAACGCGATCACCGGCCCGGCGGCGAGCGCGACCGCGACCGGCCAGAGGGCGTACCGGACCTGGAAGGTCGACGGCTCGAGACCGACGTCGACGATCGGCCCGCCCAGCGCCGGAGCGAGCACCAGGCCCACCAGCAGGCCGACGAGCCCGCCCACGACACCGACCGTGAACGCCTCGACGTACACCATGCGGCGGACCTGACGCCCGGTGGCGCCGACGGCGCGCAGCAGGCCCAACTCACGGCGGCGCTGCGCGATGGTGAACGCGAAGGTGGAGGAGACCACGAAGACCGTGACGAAGCCGGCGAGAGCCGCCGTGGCGGTGAGCACCTGCATGCCGATCCACCGGGTACGGGCATCCGTCCGCGGCTCCAGCGCACCACGCGCGTCGCCGGTCAGCACCCGTCCGTCAGCGCCGACGACACCGCCAGCAGCCACGGCGACCTGCTCCGGATCGGTGCCCGGCGTCAGCACCAGGCCAATGGCCCGGACACCGGGTGCGAGCGCGGCAGCGACCTCGTCCGCGACGTGGACGCCGGGCGCGTCGACCAGACCGGTGACGGTGTACGGCTCCGGACCCGCCGCGGTGAGTAGGGTGACCGACCCGCCGACACGCAACCCGAGCGCGCGGTCGACGACCACCTGCCCAGGCGTCCGGGGCGGCTCGCCGGCCGTGAGGCGTAGTCCGCCCAGCCGGGCGCTGGACCAGCCGTGCCCCTGCTGGGCGTCCTCCCGCTGGGCGTCGGTTGCCGGGGGGCGGCCGTCGACGAGCGGCTGGGCGTAGAAGGTCCGGTCCGGGACCGCCGCCGCCACGCCGGGCAGACCGGCCAGCCTGCTGGTGAGTTCCGCCGCCCGGGTGGCGGACCAGGGCCGGGTCGGCACGAACGAGTCAGCCGATGCGCCCGCCTCGGGGCTCTGCACCACGACCGCCGCCTGTGCGAGTCGCTCCGGCACCTGCGGGCGTCCGGAGGCGAGGAGCAGGGTGGTGGTCGCGACCAGCGCCACCCCGAGGGCGACGGCCACGAACGCGCTGGCCGACCGCCGAATGCTCGACACGACCGCGCCACGGCCGTTCCGGATGCTCGACACGAGCGAGCCACGGCCGTTCCGGACGCTCAGCACGACAGCTCCGCGGCAGTCTGCGCCGCGACCGTCTCCCGCTCGGCGATCCGCGCGGCGACGACCGCTGCGGTGATCCCGTCGGTCAGCTCGTCGACGACACGGCCGTCGGCAAGCAGGAGGATCCGATCGGCGTACGCCGCTGCGGCGGGATCGTGGGTCACCATCACCACGGTCTGCCCGTGGTCGTCGACGAGCGCGCGCAGCAGCCGGAGCACCTGCCGGGAGGACGCGCTGTCCAGTGCCCCGGTCGGCTCGTCGGCGAAGACCACCGCCGGACGGGTGATCAATGCTCGGGCCACCGCCACGCGCTGCTGCTCCCCGCCGGACAGCTCACTCGGCCGGTGCCCGGCCCGGTCGGCCAGCCCCACGGCGTCGAGCGCTGCGGTGACGTCCCGGGCCGGCGGGCGACGCCCGGCCAGCCGCGACGGCAACTCGACGTTCTGCGCGGCGGTCAGCGTGGACACCAGGTTGAACGCCTGGAACACGAAGCCGATCCGGTCACGCCGCAGCCGGGTCAGCTCGTTCTCGCCCAGGTCGTTGAGGCGTGTGCCGTCGATCGTGACGATCCCCTCGGTCGGGCTGTCCAGCCCCGCCGCGCAGTGCAGCAGGGTGGACTTCCCCGAGCCTGACGGGCCCATCACCGCCGTGAACGTGCCGGTCGCGAAGCTTGTGGTCACGCCGTCGAGCGCCGTCACCTGCCGGGTTCCGGTGCCGTACACCGCGCGCAGCCCCGTCAGGGTCACCGTATGTGTGGTCATGACCGCAAGGTTGCCGGTTGCGGCAGGTGCCGCGCGTCGTACCGGTGCGGGCACTTTCCGGCCCTCCCCCGGGCGGAGACGCACCCCGATCCGCGACCCAACGTCGTCCCCGAGGATGACGGCCCGCGGGTGGACGCGACCACGCCGGCGGGCCGATACCGTCTACCGGGTGACCCCTCTCCTGCTGTCCCGACGGCTGCGGCCGGCGGAGTTGTACATCGTGGACGTTGTGCTCGCCGTGGCGGTCGGCGGGCTGATCTGCCCGTACGCGGCGCTGGAGTCCCCGCAGCACGGTGGCGTACACGAGCCGATCTGGGTATCCGTGCTCGTCGGGATGGCCCTCGGGCTGCCGTTGGCCGTCCGGCGACGGTGGCCGATCACAGTCGCCGTCGTGCTCAGCTCAGTCACCACCGTTGCCCTGATCACGGGGGTGATTCCCAATTTCGCCGCCGCCGCACCGGCGTTCGCCATCGGCCTGTCCTTCTACACAGTGGCGGCGTCGACGGCCACCCGCCGGTCGGTGCTCTGCGCGGCCGGTTGTCTCGCTCTGGTCAGCGTCGGCCTGGTCCTGACAGCCGGCGACCTGTGGTCGCGTACGGGTGCGGTCGGCTACGCCGCCGTCATGATCACGCCAGCGTGGTTGATCGGCTGGTTGATTCGGGAGCGACGCGCCCTCGACGCCCGGCAGAGTGAGCACCTGGTCCGTCAGGCCGCCACGGAAGAGCGGCTGCGGGTGGCTCGGGAGTTGCACGACGTGGTGGCGCACACGCTGAGCCTCATCGTGGTGAAGGCGGCCATCGCCAACCACGTCGCCGAGGCCGACCCACGGGAGGCGGGAGCCGCCCTGCGGGTGATCGAGGAGACCGGCCGCACCGCGCTGACCGACGTGCGCCGGGTGCTCGGCGTGCTGCGCGAAGGCACCCCGTACGCGCCGACACCCGGGCTGGACGAGCTGCCCATGCTCGCCAGGCAGGCGGCGATCGGCGGCGTCGACGTTCAGCTCGACGTTCGACGGGACGAGCCGGCCGCCGTGGTGCCCGAGTCGGTGAGCCTCGCCGTCTACCGGATCGTGCAGGAGGCAGTGACAAACGTGGTGAAGCACGCGGCGCCCGCCGCCTGCCGGGCAACGGTGACCGTGACGCCCGACGAGGTGCGGGTGGAAGTGACCGACGACGGCCGGCGTCCAGTCCTCACCGGCGAGGATGGGCACGGGCTGATCGGCATGCGGGAACGCGTGGCGTTGCACGGCGGCGAGTTCTGCGCCGGGCCACGCTCGGCCGGGGGCTTCGCCGTGACGGCCCGCCTGCCGTACCGGGTGGCCGCGTGATCCGCGTGCTGATCGCCGACGACCAGGCGCTGCTGCGTGGCAGCTTCCGACTGCTTGTCGACCTGACCCCGGATTTCACCACCGTCGGCGAGGCGGGCACCGGCGTGGAGGCTGTCGCGTTGACCGAACAGCACCGGCCGGACGTGGTGTTGATGGACGTGCGGATGCCGGAGATGGACGGCATCGAGGCGACCCGACGAATCTGCGCCGACCCGGTGACAGCCGGCACCCGGGTCATCATCCTGACCACGTTCGACCTGGACGAATACGTCTACGGGGCGTTGCGCGCCGGCGCCAGCGGGTTCCTGCTCAAGGACACCCCACCGGCGGACCTGCTGGCCGGGATCCGGGTGGTCGCCGCCGGCGAGGGGCTGCTCGCGCCCACGGTGACCCGCCGGCTGATCGACGAGTTCGCCCGGCGGCCGGAGCCGACCCGGCCGTTGCCGCGCCGGCTGGACGGGGTGACCGAGCGGGAACGGGAAGTGCTCGCGCTGATCGCCCGGGGTCTGTCCAACGCGGAGCTGGCCGTGCACCTCAGTCTCAGCCCGGCCACGGTCAAGACGCACGTCGGGCGGTTGCTGACCAAACTGGCGGCGCGCGATCGGGCGCAGTTGGTCATCGTCGCGTACGAAACGGGCCTGGTGGGTCCGGGCGGGTCGAGGTCGGCCGACCTAGGCTGAGCGGATCGGCTGCACCCGAGGAGGCACCATGACCCGGTACGTCGCCCTGCTGCGCGGGGTCAACGTCGGCACTACCCGTCTGGCGATGGCCGACCTGCGTCGGATCGTCACGGATCTCGGCCACGAGGACGTCAAGACGTACCTGCAGAGCGGCAACGTCGCCTTCGGCAGCTCGGTGCGCGACGCCGAGAAGGTGGCCGCCGGGATCAAGCAGGCGCTCACCGACGAGCTGGCGTTGACCGTGCCGGTGCTGGTGCGCAGCGGCCGGGAGTTGGCGGCGGTGGCCGGCGGCAACCCGTACGCCGATCGGGAGGATGACCCGACGAGGTTGCTGGTGGCCTTCCTCGCGACCCCTCCGAAGAAGTCCACCGTGGACGCCCTCACCGTGCCGGGCAGCGAGAACGTGTCGTTCACGGTGACCGGCCGGGAGGTCTTCCTGCACTTCGTCGACGGCGGTTACGGGCGGTCGAAGTTCACAAACGCGTACCTGGAGAAGAAGCTCGCCGTGGTGGCCACCACCCGCAACTGGAAGTCGGTGCGCGCCCTGGCCGAGATGGCCGCCGCCTGACCCCGGCGGGGGTCGCGGCCCTGCGACCCCCACCGGCGCTGGTCAGAAGTGGTACGCGGTTTCGTACTCGGGCACCAGCACCCGGCTGCGCGGCGAGATCCGGCGCACCGCGGCGATCATGTCGTCCAGCCGGACACGGTCGGCCGGGGCGACGACCGGCGGGTTCTGCAACCCGGTCTCGAAGTTGTCGTAGTGCACCGGCACCACGACCTTTGGGTAGTCGAGGCCGGCCAGCAGTCGGGGCAGGTAGTCGCCGGTGGTCGTGGCGCTCTGCACGGCCACCATCGCCACGTCCGGTGCCAGGCCGGTGAGGTTGCGCTCGGCGACGTCGCTGGCCCCGGTGAAGTAGACCGACGGGCCGCCGTCGACGCGCAGCAGATAGCCCAGCGTGTCGCCCTCCGGCAGGTCGCCAATGGTCGCCGGCTTCGCCGGCTGACTCACGCGCACCCCCGGAAACGCCACCGCGTACCCCGCGTTGCGGCTGTGCAACGAGCTGACCACCTCGACGCTGTGGTCGCCGAAGTCGAGCACCTCGCCACCCTTGACGGCGCTGAGCTGCGCCGCCGGCACACCGTAGGCCAACCCCAGGTGGTACGCGGTAAGCGTGCCGAACACCCGCGCACCCGTGCGGCCGGCGATGTAGGGCACGTCCATGAAGTGGTCCCAGTGGGTGTGCGTGACCAGCACCGTCGTGGCCCGGTCGACGCGCGCGTCGATCACGTCGGTGCGCACGGTCAGCGGAGTGGCCGTGTTGAACGCGCCGGTGAACAGCCCGGTGTCGATCCGGCTGAGGAACGGGTCGACGAGGACGGTCCGGTCGCCGATGTCGACGCGCCACCCGGCCGTACCCCACCAGCGGAAGCTGACCGCGCCTTTACGACGGGCGGTTGGCGTGGGTGCGGCGGCCGGCGGCGCGGCTTGAGCCGGGGTGGCGGAGCCTGCGACGAGACCACCGGCGGAGACCAGGGCGGTGGTGGCGGCGGCGTCCCGCAGGAAGCGACGGCGGTCGAGGTTGGGCATGCGGATCTACTCCCCGTGGTCGGGTGATCGGTCGACACGAGCCAACCAGCGCCACCGGGCTCCGGTCCAAGATCGAAGGCCGTCGGCTCCGATACGCCGCCGCATATCGGGCCTGCTCAGACACCGTGCGATGAGGTGCAGGCGGACGGGAAATCAGTTGCCGCGCAGCGCCTCGACGGCCGTACGGGCCGCCCGTCCCATCGCCAGGTCCACGTCGATCCGGCGCGGGGCCAACTCGTCGGCGCGGGCGAAGACAGCGATGGCGTACCGGCCGCCGTCGGGGTATTCGGCGACCCCCGCCTCCAGGTGCAACCCGGGCAGGGTGCCGGTCTTTCCGGAGACCCGGACGCCGGGCGGGAACCCGGCGGCCAGGCGGGTCCAGAAGATCTGCCGAGCCATCCAGGTGCGGACCATCGCGCAGGCCGCCGCCGGCCCGGCCTCGTCCCGCCAAATGAGCGTGAGCAGCCGCGTGATCTCCCGGGCCGTACTGGAGGTGGTGCGCGCCGGGTCGAAGACCCGCATGGCCCGAACCCGGTCCGCCGGCAACGTGGGGAAGATCCGGGCGAACTCCGCCTCGGTCCGTGCACCCACGTCGGCGAGCATCAGCTCAACCAGCTCCCGAGGACCGCCGAGGACGCGGGTACGGGTCAGCCCCAGCTCGCTGGCGAGCATGGGCAGCAGGTCCGGGCCGACCCGGCGCAGCAGCAGGTCGGCGGCCGTGTTGTCGGTGACCGACATGGCGAAGTACGCGAGGTCACGCAGCGACACCTCGGCGTCGTCGGTGCACCCGGCCAGACCCCACCCGCCGAGCCGGTCGGCGGCGGTGACCACAATTCGCTCGGTCGGGTCCAGCTGACCGGCCTCGACCTGCCGGGCAAACTCCAGCACCAGCAGGATCTTGAAGATCGAGGCGATCACCACCTGCTCGTCGGCCCGCACCCCGATCTCCCGAGCACCGCCGCCCGGCCCGTCGAAGGTCAGGTCGACCGCGTCCAGGTCGACGACGTGCATGCTGGCCGTCACCCCGGCGACGGCGAAGATGGTCTCGATGCGCTCGTCCACGTCCACCCGAGCACGGTATCCAGCGGCGTCGTGCCAGCGCTGGCGTAGGGTCCGCCCGTGGATCTGCTCCGACACCTGCGGCATTTCGTGGTGGTGGCACACGAGTTGCACTTCGGGCGGGCCGCGGAGCTGCTCGGGATGGCTCAGCCACCACTGAGCCAGTCGATCCAGCGGTTGGAACGGGAGTTGACTGTCGAGTTGTTCGACAGGTCCCGCCGCCAGGTACGCCTCACCACCGCCGGTGAGCTGCTGCTCGGCGAGGCGGAGGAGTTGCTCGCCGGTGAGGGGCGACTACGTAACCTGATGGGGCAGATCCGTGCCGGTGAGCTCGGCGTACTCCGGGCCGGGGTGCCGCCCGAGACGCCTGCGGTGACGCTGCGCGCGCTGCTGGACGGGCTCACCACCCGGGCACCCGGCCTGGACGTGGAACTACACGAGCTGACCACAGCCGAGCAGGTGCGGATGCTCGCCGAGCGGGCCCTGGACGTGGGGCTGGTGCACCATCCCGTGACGGCGGACGGGCTGCGCTTCGGCGCCCCGGTCGACGTACCCCTGGGGGTGCTGCTGCCGCGCACCTCGCCG
This sequence comes from Micromonospora sp. DT201, assembly GCF_049841575.1. Classification (NCBI taxonomy): domain Bacteria; kingdom Bacillati; phylum Actinomycetota; class Actinomycetes; order Micromonosporales; family Micromonosporaceae; genus Micromonospora; species Micromonospora sp. DT201. Next base: position 71,227 of record NZ_JBNCKP010000018.1, read on the forward strand.
CTGGCCCGCGGCCGTGCGGTGACACTCGCGTCGCTGGCCGGTCTGGATCTGGTGGCCGCGCCCCGGGCCACCGCGCCCGGCTGGCACGACCACCTGCTGGGCGTGTGCCGGCAGCACGGTTGGCACCCAACTCGGGTGCGCCCGGCCCGCAACCCGGAGTTCCTCTTCGGGCTGGTGCTGGCCGGGGGCGGGGTGGCCGTGGAACCGGCGACGGTGGCGCGACGGGAACCTCGGATCGCTTGGCGGCCGATCGCCGGCGCACCGCTGGCCAAGCGCACCTCGGCGGCCTGGCCGGACCGGTCGGCACACCCGGCGGCGTCGATGTTCGGGCAGCTCGCCGCCGAGGTGCTGGCCGACGCCGAGCCCGCGCCGACCGCTCCGGCCGAGACGTTGGTGCCAGCGGCACGGCCCTGGCCGGTGCTGTTCGACACGACCGGGTGAACGGCTCCGACGTTGCGCTCGTCACCCGACGTTGGGCGGTGAATCACCGGCAAGCTCGGGTAGGGATGACAGGCAACGAAGATGACGCGAAGGAGCCGCAATGGCCAACATGATTCCCGACATCAGCCTGAACGACGGCACCACCATTCCGCAGCTCGGCTTCGGGGTGTTCCAGATCGAGCCCAAGGACACCGTCGCGGCGGTGACCACGGCATTCGAGGCGGGTTACCGGCACATCGACACCGCCGAGATGTACGGCAACGAGGCCGAGGTCGGCGAAGCGGTACGCGTCTCCGGCCTGGACCGGGGCGCGGTCTACGTGACCAGCAAGCTGAACAACGCTTTCCACCGCCCCGACGACGCCCGCAAGGCGTTCGACTCGACGCTCGCGGCGCTGAAGATGGACTACATCGACCTGTTCCTGATCCACTGGCCGCTGCCGACCCTGTACGACGGTGACTACGTCTCCACCTGGAAGGTGCTGGAGGAGTTCCAGCGCGACGGCCGCGCCCGCTCGATCGGCGTGTCGAACTTCCAGGTGTCGCACCTGCGGCGGCTGGCCACCGAGGCGAGCGTCGTGCCGGCGGTGAACCAGATCGAGGCGCACCCGTACTTCGGCAACGAGGAGGTCCGCGCCTACGGCCGCGAGCACAACATCCTCACCGAGGCGTGGTCGCCGATCGCGCAGGGCAAGGTGCTGGACGACCCGACGGTGGTCGACATCGCCGGGCAGCTCAGCCGGACCCCGGCGCAGGTGGTGCTCCGCTGGCACGTGCAGCGCGGCGACATCATCTTCCCGAAGTCGACCACCCCGAAGCGGATCGAGGAGAACACTCGGATCTTCGACTTCGAGCTGGACGCCACCGCGATGGAGCGGATCACCGTGCTGGACAGGGGCGAGGCCGGCCGGCAGGGCCCAGACCCGGACACCTTCGCCTACCTGCCGGTGTGATGCGACGGCCGGCGACGGCGCTCAGTGAACGGGGGCCCATTCGGGCCCCCGTTCCGCGTGAGAGGACCACCCCCCGGCAATGTCGCTCCGCCGTACCACTTTGGCTTTCCTGTCGTTGCTTTTGCTCGGGCCTGCGGCCTGCGCACCGAGCCAGGCCGCCGGCGCTCCCCGCTGGTCCGCGCCGACGGCCTCGGCCTCGCCGACCCCGCCGAAGCCACGCCCGGCGCCGACGTCCACCGCCGACGTCCGCAACCGGGTCACCACGGCGATGCTGAACCTGAATGCGGAGTTCCACCCGGAGACGGCGCAGTACACCGACGAGAACACCACGGCGTGGAAGCTGATCTCGTTGTGCAGGTCCAGCCTGCCGTCGGACGTCAAACGCACCGCCTACCGGGAGCGAGTTTGGGACGGCGAGAACGTGTGGATCCGGCAGTACGTGATCGGCTACCTGAAGGTGCCCGGCCGCAAGCTCGCCGACGAGCTGCGGTCCGTCCTCACGACGTGCAAGCAGTACGAGGTGCCCGACGACGGGCGCACCTCGACCATCCTGCGGCCGTCGCCCCCTCCACTGCCGAACGGCCCGGACGTGATCACCTTCTGCGAGCGGCTGAGCGGGAAGACTGTCCTGCACCAGTGCACGCTCGTCCTGGCGCGCGGCAACTTCGTCATGGAGGTGGACACCTCGATGACCAACGGTGACCTCGCGGCCGGCACCGCACTGATCGCGAAGATCGCGCCGCTCGCGGTGGCCGCCCTGGAGAAGATCGCCTGAACGCTGCCGGGGGCTGGAGCGGGACATTTCGCTCTACCGGCGGTCCGACCACGGAGACGGGCTGGTCGGCTGCCGGTCAGGTCAGGACCCGACGCGCTCGGCGATCCGCCGGAACGCCGCCTGAGTCGGCGAGCCGGGCTCGGGGACGTAGACGATCATCCGTTGGTCGGTCTCCGGCACCAGCAGCACCCGGCACTCGAACTCCAACGGCCCCAGTTCCGGGTGCGGCACCCGCTTGACGACTGGGCGGCGTTCCCCGACCTCGTGCTCGGCCCAGAGCTGAGCGAATCGGGGCGAGGTGCCGAGCAACTCGGTGACCAGCTCACGGATCGCCGGGTCGGCCGGGTAGCGGCCGTAGGCGGCCCGCAAATCCGCCACCGTGCTGCGCACGAAGCGAAGCACCTCCGCGTCGGTCCAGTAACCGCTGGTCGCCGGCTGCCGAAACGTCCAACGGATCATGTTGCGGTCCGCGTCCGGCACGGCCGAGAGATCCCCCACGAAGTACGTGGCAAGCTGGTTCCAGGCCAACACGTGGTAGGCGGCGTCGACGAGGTACGCCGGAGTTTCGGTCATCGCGTCGAGCAGGTGCCGCAGGCCGGGGTTCACCTCCCGGCTCGGCCCGCCGGCCAGTGGCGGATTCTCCCCGGCGATCCGGAACAGGTACTCGCGCTCGTCCCGGCTCAGCAGCAGCGCCCGGGCCATCGCGGCGAGCACCTGCCGGGACGGGTGCGGCCCACGGCCCTGCTCCAGCCGGATGTAGTAGTCGATCGACATTCCGGCGAGCTGGGCCACCTCCTGTCGGCGCAGGCCGGGGGTGCGCCGGCGTACCCCGTCGGGGAGGCCGACCTCGGCGGGCCGCAACCGGGCCCGGCGGGTGCGCAGGAACGCCGCCAGTTCGTCACGCCGCAGCCCGCTGCTCGTCATGCCCCCAGCATGCCTCGGCCCGGGTCAGCGAGGGTGGTACCGCTGGTCCCAGCCTCGGCCCGTCTCTCCCCATCTGCCGCCCGCGAGGACAGGATCGACGGCATGACGAACACGACCGCCCTGATCACCGGGGCCAACAAGGGAATCGGGCTCGCCACCGCCCGACAGCTCGGCGGGCTCGGAATGACCGTGCTGGTCGGCGCGCGGGACGCCGAGCGGGGTCGGGCAGCGGAACGGGAGCTGCGCGACGGCGGCGCGGACGCCCGGTTCGTGCCGCTGGACGTCACCGACGCCGAGTCGGTGGCAGCCGCCGCGAAACTGGTGGAGTCGGAGTACGGCCGGCTGGACGTGCTGGTCAACAACGCCGGCATCATCCTCGCCGACGGCACGCTGGGGCTGCCCAGCGAGACGACCGTGGCGACGATGCGCGGGGTGTACGAGACGAACGTGTTCGGGGTGGTGACGGTGACCAACGCGCTGCTTCCACTGCTGCGCCGGGCACCGGCGGCCCGGATCGTCAACGTCTCCAGCGAGGTCGGCTCGATCGCGGTGATGACCGACCCGAACAGCGCGCTGGTCGAGTTGACCTCAGTGCCCTACCCGTCGTCGAAGACGGCGCTGAACATGCTCACCGCCATGTACGCCAAGGAGCTGCGGGACACCCCGATCAAGGTGAACGCGGCCAACCCCGGCTACTGCGCCACCGACCTCAACAGCCACCACGGCTTCCGCACCCCCGAGCAGGGCGCCGAGGTGAGCGTGCACCTGGCGACCCTGCCGGCCGACGGGCCGAGCGGGCTGCTCTGGGGCTTCCAGATGGACGCCGGCGGCGGTTACGGGGTGCTGCCCTGGTGACCTGCCAGCAGCCGCCCCGCCGACCTCAACTCCCGGTCGGCGGGGCGGTCAGGTCGAACTGCCAATCGTTGGCACGCATCATCTGCCCCGGCGGGTATTCGAAATCCGTCTCGCCCAGCAGGGTGAAACCAGCCTTACGGCAGACCGCGTTCGAGGCGGGATTGCCGACCGAGGGGTAGGCGTGGGCGTAGCGCCGGTCCCGCCGGGCGCGGGCCACGTCGACGACCGCACGCACCGCGGCGCTGGCCAGGCCCTGCCCCCGGTACGCGGGCAGCACCGCCCAGCCCATCTCGTACACCTGTTGCTCGCGCCACTTCCGGGCCCAGTAGCCGACGCTGCCCGCCCGTGCGCCGTCCGGCAGCACCAGCGTGAACATGCAGCCCTGCCCAGCGTCGGCGAAGTGCACGTACCGGTCGTGCCGGGCAACCACCTGCGCGTCGGTCTCCGGACCGCCGGTGTGCTTGCGAGTGTCCGGTGAGTTGAGCTCCCGCAGCAGGTCGAGGTCGTCCTCGTGCCACGGTTGGATGCGGACCTGTGCCATTCCAATCCCCTGTTCGTCGGCCCCAGCCAAGCCGACCTCTCTGACATTCTGCCCCGAAACGGCCCCGCTAGATCGGATCTAGCGGGCTCCCTCGCGCCTGATGGGTGGGACCGGCAGACCGGGGAGGGGTAACGATGACACCGTTGCGGATCGCCGTGATCATCGGCAGCACCCGGGAGGGGCGGGCCGGCGATCAGGTCGCCCGATGGTTCATCGACCAGGCCACGCCGCACGACGACCTGGCGGTGACGGTCGTTGACCTGACCGAGTACGACTTTCCGGCCACCTATCCCGCCGAGCCGACCACGTCCATCCGGGCGTTCGTTCGCGAGGTGGATCGGGCGGAGGCGTTCGTCGTGGTCACTCCGGAGTACAACCACAGCTTCCCAGCGCCCTTGAAACAAGCCATCGACTACGCGTACGACGAGTGGCAGGCCAAACCCGTCGGCTTCGTGGCGTACGGCTGTCGGTCGACCGGCCTGCACGCGGTCGACCAGCTACGCACGGTCTTCACCGCGCTGCATGCGATGACGGTGCGTGACGTAGTCGGGATCGACCTGCTCGCGGGCGATCCGACGCCCCAGTGCAGCGACGAGCTGCGCCGCGACGCCACCGTCCTGCTCGACCAGCTCCGCTGGTGGGGGCTGGCCCTGCGCCACGGCCGGGCGGCCCGGCCCTACGCCTCCTGAACACGTCGTCTCCTGAACACGTCACATACGAAAGGTACGAATCATGAGTAGACGCACCACCGGCCTGGCCATCGAGGCCGAGGGGCTCACCCGCTCGTTCGGGGAGACCCGGGCGCTGGCCGGGATCGACCTGCAGGTGCCCGCCGGCACCGTCTACGGCCTGCTCGGCCCGAACGGGGCGGGCAAGACCACCGCAGTCCGGGTGCTCGCGACGTTGCTGCGCCCCGACGGCGGCTCGGCACGGGTCTTCGGGCACGACGTGGTCGCCGAGGCCGACAGGGTCCGTTCCCGGGTCAGCCTCACCGGCCAGTACGCCTCGGTCGACGAGGACCTGACCGGTACGGAGAACCTGGTGCTCCTCGCCCGTCTGCTCGGCCTGCGCAAGCCGGCCGCCCGGGAACGCGCGGCGGCCCTGCTCGCCGCGTTCGGTCTGACCGAGGCGAGCGACCGTCAGGTAAAAAAATATTCGGGTGGGATGCGGCGGCGCATCGACATCGCCGCGAGCATCCTCAACACGCCTGACCTGCTCTTCCTCGATGAGCCGACGACCGGTCTCGACCCGCGTAGCCGTAACCAGGTGTGGGAGATCGTGCGGGCGGTGGTCTCGCACGGCACGACGGTGCTGCTGACGACGCAGTACCTTGACGAGGCCGACCAGCTCGCCGGGCGGATCGCGGTCGTCGACCACGGCCGCGTGATCGCGGAGGGCACCCCGGGCGAGTTGAAGTCGTCGGTCGGCTCCGGCACCGTCCACCTGCGACTGCGTGACCCGGCGCAGCGGCCCGAGGCGGAGAAGGTGCTCCGGGAGGCGCTCGACGTGCCGGTGCAGCTCGCCGCCGACCCGGTGGCGTTGACCGCCCGGGTCGGTGAGACCGGCACCGACCTCGACGCCAGCGCCCAGGCCGCTCGCGCGCTCGGCGACCTGGCTCGTGCCGGCATCGTCGTCGACGACTTCTCCCTCGGCCAGCCGAGCCTGGACGAGGTCTTCCTGGCCCTGACCGACCACCCCGCCGTGCCGGCCGACGAGCGCGACGACGAGCTGGAGGCAGCCCGATGAGCGACGCCACGACCACCACGACCGAACGGGCGCCGTCCGTCTACGTCCCGTCCGCCGAGGCGCTGGCGACCGTGCTCGCGCCCAGTGCCCGACCGCCCCGGCCGAGCGCGCTGGGCGCGTCGCTCACCTTCGGCTGGCGGGCCATGCTGAAGATCAAGCACGTGCCGGAGCAGCTGTTCGACGTGACCGCGTTCCCGATCATCATGGTGCTGATGTTCACGTACCTGTTCGGCGGTGCCCTCGCCGGCAGCCCTCGTGAATACCTGCAGTTCTTCCTGCCCGGCATCATGGTCACCAGCGTCGTGATGATCACCATGTACACCGGGGTCGGCCTCAACACCGACATCGAGAAGGGCATCTTCGACCGGTTCCGGACGCTGCCCGTCTGGCGCCCAGCCGCCCTGGTCGGCATGATCTTCGGCGACGTGCTGCGCTACATCCTCGCCGCCCTGGTGATCCTGGGCCTGGGGCTGGTGCTCGGTTTCCGGCCCGCAGGCGGGGTGCTCGGCGCTGCCACCGGGATCGGGCTGCTTGTGGTCTTCTCGTTCGCGTTCTCCTGGGTGTGGACGTTCTTCGGGCTGATCCTGCGCAGCGAGAAGTCGGTGATGGGGGTCAGCATGATGGTGCTGTTCCCGCTGACGTTCCTGAGCAACGTGTTCGTCGAGCCGAGCACCATGCCCGGCTGGCTCCAGGCATTCGTGAAGGTCAACCCGGTGACTCAGCTTGTCGCGGCGATCCGCGGGGCGATGAGCGGCGACTCGGACCCGTCGGCCACGATGTGGCTTCTGCTGTGGAGCGCCGGATTCGTGCTCGTCTTCGGCACCCTGACCATGTACAGATACAACCGCCGCTGACCCCGCTCCCCGCCCAGCCCCAACCCCCACCCGGCCCCCAGCCCCCGGCCCAGCCCAGCCCCCGCCCAGCCCCGCTCCGCCCCGCCCCCGCCCCGCCCCGCCCCGCCCCGCCCCGCGATCTTGCACTTTCTGCGCCGACATAAGTGGCATATCTGGCTGAAACGGCAGCAGAAAGTGCAAGATCGCGGGAGGGGTGGGGGTGGGGGCGGGGCGGGGTGGGGGCGGGGCGGGGTGCGGGCGGGGCGGGCAGGGGCGGGGTGCGGGCGGGGCGGGCAGGGGCGGGGTGCGGGCGGGGCGGGAGGGTGGGGTTAGAGCTGCCAGGGCAGCGGCTCGGGTGGCAGGTAACGGCAGGTGTTGCCGGTCGAGACGGATTCGCGCAGGTGGCTGGCCAGGGCCGGATGTCGTTCGTCGAGTTTGCGCAGGGTGTCCCGGATCCGCGCGGTCACCGTCTTACGAGCCCGCTCGGCCTCATCGCCCAGGCGGCGGCTGCGGCCGGCCAGCCCCGCTGCCGCGCGCAGCTCGTCGAGCAGCGCACTCCGCTCAGCGTCCAGCGCGGCCACCTTCCGGTCGTCGCCACGCGCGGCAGCCCGGTCGATCTCCTCGTCCAGGCGGTCCAGGTGCCGCCGGAAGCGGGCCTTTGCCTCGTCATCGAGGACCGGGTCGGCACCCATGCGCCGGGCGGCGACCAGCTCCGGACCGGCGGCCGGGTCAAGCAACTCCACCGCAGGGATGTCACTGCCCGGCTGGCTCAGGAGTAGGTGCAGGTCGTGCAGGCCTTTGGCATCAGGCAGGTGCGCCACGACTCCGGCGTACGCGAGTTGCCAGACCGGTCCGTCGCACCGAAACTCGTACCCCTCGATCGCCAGCGTGATCGGCGCGGCCTGGGCTGGCGCGACGACCTGGGCTGGAGCGACTACCTGGGCTGGCGCGGCTGCTGTGTACGCGAGGGCGTTCATGGGCGTTGGCACGGCGAGCCGGTGGAGCACCTGCGTCATGCCGAGAGCGGTTGCTTCCTGGGCGGTGGCGGCGCGCAGCGCGGCCAGTGGCGCGGTGTCGTCCGGGTGGCCGCGGCCGGCGAGAGCGTTCGCGAGGCCGGCACGGGCGATGAGCGACCAGGGGCGGGAGCCCAGCCGATCGGCGGAGTCACGCGCGGCCGTAAAGCCGGCGATGGCGTCGTCCCAGCGCTGTTGGGCGGCGTCGACCAGGGCCAGCCAGTGGTCGACCGGCCCACTGACATCACAGCCGAAGAGCGCCACCGTCCACTCTCCACGGTGTGGGGCGAGCGCCACCCGCACGGCGTCGCAGCGCTGCCGGTCACCGGACGCGGCCGCAGCTTGGGCGCGTAACCGTAGCCAGAGCGGCGACACCGGACGCGGGTACCGGATGTTGGCAGCTTCGATGCCGGCGGTCAGCCGGATCGCCGTCTCGTCGTCGCCGCGCTCGGCGGCGGTGATGGCCCGCAGCAGCTCCCGGTAGGGGTAGTCGACCGAGGTCAGCTCGTCCAGCAGGGCATCGGCCTCGGCGAACCGGCCCTGGAGCAGCAGCCGGGACCAGCGCAGGTGATGGCCCATGAACCCGAACTCGGTATGGCTCGGGTCGGCAGGGTCGGCAGGGTCGGTGAGGTCGGTGAACCGCTCGTCAGCCTCAGCGAAGTCACCCCGGAAAGCCGCGATGATCCCGCTGTCGACGGCTGCTGCCATCCGGTGTCGGGAAAGGTCACCGCGCCGGTCCACGTTGACGAAGGTAGTGAACTCCTCGACGAAGCCGGGGTCGCCCAACTCCAGCAGCGCCACCCAGCGCAGCGAGGTCGCCCACAGCTCAGTTTCCCGGTCTCCGGTCCGGCGGGCCACGTCACGAATTTCGGCGGTCAGCGCCGCACGGGCCGTCGCGGTGCCCAGCCCCCAGGTGGTGTCGTGGCGGGCCCAGAGGCTGAAGGTGAGTGCCTCGTCGTCGTGCCCTCGACGGGCGATCGTCTCGGTGACGGTGATCAGGTCGGCGATCAGCGTGCCGACCGACGCGGCGGCGTCGGGTTCGCCGATCAGCCGCCGGTACGCCTCGCGCACCAGCTCCGCCGCCTCGATCGAGTCGGTGGTCTCCACCTGGCGGGATCGGTTGACGATGAGAGCGACCCGGGCCAGGAGCGGCGGGTCGTCGAGGGTGCGGGCCAGCTTCGCGGCCTCGGTGAATAGTTGCCCGGCCTCTTCCCGGCCGGCGTGATGGTATTGCGCTTCACCGAACTCGACGAGGATCCGCACTCGTTGCGCCCGGTCCTCGACGACCTCCAGCGCCCGGCGAAAGTGCACCGCCGCCTCGTCGGTGGCCAGCCGGGCGAATGCGTCGCGCCCAGCGGCGACGAGCAGCGTGGCCACCCGGGCCCGGTCGAGTGCGGGGCCGGCGAGGTAGGCGTGGCGGGCAAGGTCGGCCGGGATCAGCCGATCGGTGAGCTCCCGCAGATCGTCGACGGCCCGGACGACCGCGCCGTGCCGGGCCTGCCGGTCGTCGTCGGTCAGGCCGTCGTAGAGCGTCTCCCGGACCAGGTCGTGGGCGAAGGCGAACCGGCCGCCACCTCGGGCGACCACCAGCCGGGCGGTCACCGCACGGTCGAGCAGCCGGTCGACCTGCGCCACCGGGGCGGCCGTGCAGGCCGCGAGGACCTGACGGTGAAATTCACGACCGAGCACGGCGGCGACGGTGAGCGCCTCGATCACGGCCGGGGGTAGTTGGGCCAGGCGGCGGCGCACCGCTTCGCGTACGCCGGGTGCGATCGTGTCGGCCGCGTCGTCGGCGTGCCACAGCCGGGCGGTCTGCTCGATGAAGAACGGGTTGCCGCCAGTCCGCCGGTGCACCTCGTCGACCAGGCCGGCATCGGGCGCGCGCCCGGCGGTCCGGGTCATCAGCGCGGCCACCTCGTCACGGGAGAGGCCGGTGAGGGTGATGGTGGTGGCCTTCGCGACCAGCGGCATCAGCAAAGGGCGTAGCGGGTGCTCACCCGACTCGACCTCGGCGTCACGGTAGGTGCCGATCAGCAGTAGCCGCTCGAACCAGGTGTGTTGGGCGGCGAAGCTCAGCAGCCGTAGTGAGGCCGGGTCGGCCCAGTGCAGGTCGTCGAGGACGACCACGACCGGCCGGTGTTGAGAGACCGCGACCAACGCGGCGGTCACCGCGTCATACAGCGCGAACGCCTCCTGGTCGGCGGTGTCTGTGTCGACGCCGGCCCAGTTGGTGAGCCGGTCGGCCTGCTGCTTGCTGGTGTCGGCCTCGCCGAGCAGGGCTGCGAGGGCCGGCTCGGCTGCCTGCCGCGCCACCGCCCAGTCGTCGGCGGAGCGCCGGAGGCCGCGCAACACCTGGACCCAGGGCCAGTAGCCGGGGGCGCTGTCGGAATCCCAGCAGGCTGCGCCGAGCACCAACGCGCCACGCTGGCGGGCCTCCCGCGCCACCGACGTGACCAGGGTCGTCTTGCCGATGCCCGGCTCCCCGGTGACCAGGGCGAGGCCGCCGTGGCTGGTGGTGGCCCGGTCGAGCTCAGCGCGCAGCAGACCCGCAGGGTGATCCCGCCCGATGATCGCGTCGCCGCGCCGCGCGTCCATGGTTTCCAGACGGTACTGGAACCGTCCGACACCGTGGGCGAATTGTTCGACGCCTGCACCACGCATCAGACCCCAACATTCCCTAAACTTCCCTATTCGTCTACGGTAGGGAGCAATGAAGGGGAACATGTACTCGGTCGAACAGGTCGCCGATCGGCTCGGGCTGCACGTGCGCACGGTGCGCGGCTACATCCGCTCCGGCCGGCTGAGGGCGGTGCGGATCGGCAAGCAGTATCGGATCGCCGCCAGCGACCTCGACACGCTCACCGGGCAGGCCCCGGCCGCCACCAACGTCAGTGGGCAGGCGGAGGTGTCGAGCATCGTGCAGATCGACGGCGTCGACCGAGCCGCCGCAGACCGACTCGGCACGCTCGTGCTCGCCAGCGCCAACACTGGCCACGACCAGGCCAACCCTCTGCGAGTGCAGACGGTGCACGACGAGCAACGACACCGCATGAAGATCATCATTCTGGGTGATCCCGCCGCCACTGCTGAGCTGCTGCACCTGCTCGACGCCGTCCTCAACGCCGACAACGGCCTGCTCGACCGGGAGGTCCACGATGCCTGACGAGATCCAGGAACGCGCCGGGGTGCCGGTGCTGGTGTGCGACCCGGCCGGCCCGACGGTGGCTACCGAGCAGGACGCGCTGGACCTGATCGGTGCGGCGTTCCTCGGCGCTCAGGTGGTCGCCATGCCGGCCAACCGACTCGACGAACGCTTCTTCTCGCTGGGCACCCGCTTCGCCGGCGACGTGATGCAGAAGTTCGTCAACTACCGGCTGCGGCTGGCCGTCGTCGGCGACATCTCGGCACAACTCGCGGAGAGTTCGGCGCTGCGCGCCCTGGTGTACGAGTCGAACCAGGCCGGGCACGTCTGGTTCGTCGAGGACCTCGACGCGCTCGACGCCCGCCTGCGTGCCGCCCAGTAGCCACCTCAACGGTTGTGGACGACCGCCAGCTCCACCGCGTCGGGCTCAACCTGCCCGACCTGGGCCTGCTCGGCCGCCCAACGCAGATAGGCCAGCCACTCCTCGGATGACCACCCGTTTCGCCGACCGACGCCGGCCTCGGCGGGGAGTTGGCTGGCCACGACGCGGTCGAGGATCAAGGGCTGCAGGCCGCCCACACCTCGCCGATAGCCGACGAAGTAGAGGACCTTCGTGAACAGGCCCGGCCCCAACCATGGCAGGCGAGCCTGGTCGGGGTCGCGGAAGCGGCGGTACGCCGTGCACAGCGCCTCCTCGTCGGGTGCTGACGCGGACACCGTCTCCAGCGCGTACGCCAGGCGTTTGCCGTCTGGATCGGCACCGAGCGACTTGGTGGCGCGCCACGGGCCGTACCCGATGGGGCCGTAACCCCAGACCAGCACAGCCGTCAGCAGTTGTCGTGAGCTTGCGGAACCGGCCCGGTAGGCGTCGGCCACCGCGAAGACGTCACGCCGCCAGATCTCGCCACTTGGCGCAAGGGTGTCCGGCCACGCGTCCGGTGGCAGCCCCGCCCGCCAGCGGATTGTGTTGACGGTGACCGGGGCCTGCTCACCCGGTAACACCAGAACGTCGGTCATGGTCGCCCCCTCGGATCGCGCCCTCTGTCCGGACGCTACGACCGAGGCACTCCCGCCGGCCGTCCACTGACGCCATATCGCGGTATCGAACGCACGAGCCACAAGCCTCAATATTGATTCGCTCTGGCCGAGACGCAGAGCATCGGGGCGTGCGATTATCGCACCATGACCGAAACCGGCGACTGGACGACGGTCGGTGAACAGGTGCGCCGGGCCCGCCTCGGAGCTGGCCTCTCCCAGACTGAGCTGGGTGGTCAGCTCGGCCTCGATCGCACGATGATCGCTAAGATCGAATCAGGTGTCCGGCGAGTCGACGCGTTGGAGCTGATTCGGCTCGCGGCTGCACTCGACGTGCCCATCGACCATTTGCTTGAGCGACGGCCCGCGGTGATCTCGCGCCGCTCGGAACTCCTCGCCGAGGACAACGACACAGACGCCGCGCGACGGTCCCAGCGCCTGGAAATCACGCTCGCCTCCTGGCTCAGGGACGTCCGACAGCTTCTGGCCTCCGAAACGCTCACCCTCGTCAGCCCCGTCCGATACAACGGCAGCCTCACCTCCGACGAGGACGCTCGGGACGCCGCTCGATGGCTGCGCGGTATCCACGGTGTCGGCACAGATCCCATCGAGACCCTCATGGATTTCTGTGAACGCAGTGGCCAGTACGTCCTTGTCAGTGACCTGTCGGGCGAGGGCGCATCGCTGGTGGACGGAGACATCGCGGTGTCGATCGTCAGTGTCGAGGGAAACCCAGGCCGACGTCGAGCCACCGCCGCCCACGAGCTCGGCCATCTGGTTTTGGGCGACGAATACTCCACCGACCTGGCGGTGCACCTGTCGCGCACTGAGCGGGAGGGCCTGATCAATGCTTTCGCAGCCGAACTCCTCCTCCCGGTCGCCGCTTTTGACGACGTCAGTCGCGGCACAGCATCTCGCGACGAGCTGATCCGGCTCACCGCGCGCTACCGAACGTCATGGTCATTGGCACTGCGGCAGGCCGAACAGGCCGGGTGGCTCGACGCGACATCGGCGCGCTGGATCCGCACCACGCCCACCCGTGCAGAGATTATGGATGCGGTCGGCTGGGCGCCTCAGCCAGATCTCGACGCGATTCGCGTTCCGCCGGGTTATTCGCACGCCGTCATGGAGGCCTGGCGGCGGTATCTCGTATCGGACGCCCGCGCGGTCGAACTCCTGCATGGCCAGATCAGTCTCGACGACCTGCCCACACGCGACGAGACAGATCTGGCACCGTGAACGCGGCAGCCCTGGCTCGAGAGCCCTTGCTCGTCTTCGATGCCACCGTGCTGCACCATTTCGCCCTCGCCGACCGGCTCGACGTGCTTGCCGACCTCGTCGCGGGACAACGCGCGGCCACCACCGCCGTCGTGCTCGACGAAATTCGCGCGAACTCCGAGCGTGAGCCCGCTCTGAGGGCAGCACTGGGTCTTGGCTGGGTTGATGTCATCGCACTCGACACAATCCTCGAAGTGCGTTCCTTCTCGGCATGGGTTCGCCGGATCGGCGCCGGCAGACGGGACCTGGGCGAGGCGACTGTATTCGCCGCGGCGGAGACCCATGGAGGTACGGCCGTCACCGATGACCGCACAGCAACCAAGGTCGGTCGTGCCTACGGTCTAGAGGTTCATGGCACGATCTGGCTCCTCGCCGACAGATGCCGGTCCGGCAGGCTCACCGAGGTCAACGCGGGCGCCATCATCGACGCCCTCCGGGAGACACGGCACCGACTGCCGTGCACCGGGGCCGAGTTCCCCGCGTACGCACGAAAGGCCGGCCTGCTTCCACTCGCAACTGCGCAGATACCGAATCCGACACGACCGTCGTTTGGTGCGCCCGCTCGGGCTCATGACTAGCAGCTGACTGATCGTGGCTGACCGCACTGCTTTCGCACAGGGCGGCCAGCCACCTGGCGAGTTGCTGCTACGCCGTGGCGCAGATGGCGTACGCGGTGTCGGACCAGTTGCCGGCGAACGCATCCTCCTCGTAGGCACCGGAGTCGACAGTCGTCGGCGCGGTCGCGGGGCCGCCGTTGGGGCGGAAGTCGTCCACGATGCCCTCACCAGTGACACCGTTCAGCTCGTAGCCGGCGCCGGTCATCACCTTCCCGAGCGGGCAGCCTGCGACGACACTGCGGAAGTCGAGGGAGTTGTTGGCGCCCACGGTGGTTGCCCGCACCAGACCAGGCAGCGGGTTGGCGCAGATCGCGTACGCGGTCGTGGACCAGCTCAGGGCCGTGGCATCCGACTCGTACGCGCCGACGGTCACGGCGGTCGGTGCCGCGGCTACGCCGCCGTTGGGGCGGAAGTCGTCGACGACGCCCTCACCGGTGACGCCGTTCAGCTCGTAGCCCGTACCGGTCAGGACCTTGCCGACCGGGCACGTCGCGGTGGCGCTGTGGAAGTCGGCCGAGTCGCTGACGCTGACCGCGGCGACCCGCACCAGGCCGGGCAGCGGGTTGGCGCAGATCGCGTACGCCGTCACCGACCAGTTGCCCGCGAACGCCTCCGTCTCGTAGGCGCCCACCGTGACGGCCGTCGGCGGGGCGGCCGGGCCGCCGTTGGGGCGCAGGTCATCGACGATGCCCTCACCGGTAACGCCGTTCAGCTCGTAGCCCGTGCCGGTGAGCACCTTGCCGGCCGGGCAGGTGGCGGTGGCGCTGTGGAAGTCGGCCGAGTTGCTGACGCTGACCGCGGAGACCCGCACCAGGCCGGGGACCGCGGCGGACGCCGGGCTCGCCGGGGCGATCACCGCCCCGGCCGCGACGAAACCGAGCACGAGTACGGAGGCGCGGGCTTGTTTCTTGGTACGCATGGTGTTTCTCCCGTCTGAGGCCCGAGCGGCGGGTGTTGCATCGCCGACAACGAGGCCGATCGTGATGACGGGTTCACGGTAGGTAGTCGCCTGACCAGGCATTATCTCCAAACCGACTACGTCGTGTAACGGACCAGCGGGAGCCGACCCGTCGACACGATCATTTGACGCGCTGTCGGAACCGCCTCTCCTGACGGCCGATCGCCTCACTCCTCGGACTTGACCGGTCACCATACGATCCGCACATGCGGCGCGAGGAGATAGACGGAGTTGCTGTCATCCAACGCAATCTGCCTGGCATGCTGACCGCGTCGCTGACGTTTGGCTGCGGTGCCCGCGACGAAGAGATCGACTCCATCGGCCTGACTTATCTTGTCCAGCACCTGGTCGACTGGACCGACGATCACATCGCGGCGAACTTTCAGGACTACGTCTGGATGAACGACACGTTATTCATCGCAGGCGGTCCACCTGACCGGGTCGTGGAGCACTTCGCCACCATCTGCTCGGCTATCAGTAATCTCCCGCCCGACGATCTGTCCGACGCTGTCGAGGGCCTCGATGCCGACAGCCGGTTCGTCTTGAACATCGACGAGGGCCTGCTCGACACCTGGGGGGCGTTGCTTTCGCGCCGTTTTGGGCCGCGCGGGTACGGCCTGTCGCGCTGGCCCGCAGTGGACTACCGACTCTTCACCCCGGACGAGATCCAACGGCACGTCGAAGGGTTCTTCACCAGCGGCAACGCTGTCCTCACCCTGACCGGCGAAGCACCTCAGGCGATGCGACTCCCGTTGCCCGCAGGTCCGCGAGTCACTCGCAGCACGTCACTCGTCAACCACCAGATCGGGCCGATCTGGTACGCAGACGAGGTCCGCGGCGTCGCGCTGATGGTCAGTGTCGAACCCAGCTTCGAAGCGGTCGCTCTGATGTGGGCGCTGCGGTCGCGAGTCGCTGGAGCAGTGGACCGCGCCGGGGTGGCCATAGGTGCTGAATTCATGTTCGAGGTCGTCGACACTACGCGGCACGAGATCGGGTTGAGGGTCGTGCCGCATTTCGGCCGGAAGAGCAAGAGTTTCGACCCGACCGTCGCGGCGGAGCTGATCTGGACCGAGCTGCAACGGCTCATCTCCGATGGAATTGATCGAGTGGAGATCGCCGACTTGGTGCCAACTCAGCGCATGCCCATGACGGGCGATATTGAATGGATGCAGGCGATCCACAACCTCGAGTCCTTGACCCACCGGGAGCTGTTCGGCACGGCTGAGATTGACTTCTCGGATTCGCTCACCGAGCTGGCCGGGATCACTCCGCAAGTGGCGCGGGACGTCGTGTCCGGCTGGCTCTCAAGCACCATGATCGTCGTGCCGTACGGGTCGAAACCGAACCTTCCTGGCGCCACCGACGATTCCTGCCGGACCACCCGCTTCGTGCCGGCAGGCGAGGTGGTCAGGCCGACGTTCGCCAAGCGGTTCCGCAACAAGGGCTCGCTGGTCATCGGCATCGACGCCATTTCCACGGTGGATGGTGACGGCAACGTGCACACCGTCCCGCTGTCCCAGGCGCTCGTGGTCGAGCGGATTGGCGTCATCCGGCTCGCCCACCTCGGCCACGGCTGCGTCACCACGATCTCGGACTTCGCTGACGCCACCGACAAGCTCCGGGCCGCCCTGCCGCCGCGGCGTTTCCGCCAGGCCGTCACACAGCTCAGCGCGCGTCTCTAACCGGACGTCGACCATCAGCAGGTGAAGCTCTCGGGCAGATGGATGCGCGCGGCGGGGATGCCGAGGGCAAGTAACCGTGGGCGCGCGTCGACCAGCATCGCAGGTGGGCCGCACAGGTAGATCTCCTGGCCAGGCTCGTAATGCTCCAAGGCAATGGTCAGGGCGTCACCCTGCTCGGCCTGTTCTGCGAGCGGGTCGTCGGAGAACGCCGGCACGATGGTCAGCCAGTCGTGCGCGCACTGCAGCTTGTCGAGGGCGATCGCGTCGTACAGGTCGGTGAAATTGCCGGCACCGACGATCAGCGTCACCCGCCGGCCGTCCGGTGCGGCGGCGACCTGCTCGACGAGGGCGCGCAGCGGCGCCAGCCCGGTGCCACCGGCGACGAGCAGCAGATCGTCGGTGCGCGCCGGCTCGAGGCTCAGGCCGGTGTTGCCGGGTGGTCCGAGCCAGAGCAGTTCGCCGGGGCGTACCTCATGGACCAGGCGGTGGGAGACGGTGCCCGCGGGTACGGCGCGGACGTGCAGCTCGACGGTGCCGTCGGCGCGTGGGGCGTTGGCCGGTGAGAGCCAGCGCCAGTGCCCCGGCAGGCGGGGTGTGCAGACCGGGACCGCTTGGCCTGGCTGGTAGGGCAGTCGCCGCCAGGGACGTACCGTCAGGATGGCAATGTCGGGCGACGGCCGGTCATAGTCGATCACCTGGACGTGCCACCAGGCCGGGCCGTCGCCGACCCGGGCGGCGGCGCGACGCACGGCACGGGTGGCGCGGCACAGGGCCCGCTCCCCAACCGCCGCCCATAGTGGATGTGGCGCGTGGCGGGCGACCGTGGCGAGCAGCGCGTCACCGATGTTGGCGGCGTGCGGGAGCAGGTCGAAATGACGGTACGCGCGGCCGAGCACCATGAGCAGCGCCGCCCGGCTCGCCGGGTCGTCCTCGCCTGCCGTGAGGCGGCCTAGCGCGGTGAAGAACAGCGGTGCGTCGCGGTGTGGGAGCAGCCCGGGGCGGCGGTCTTCGAGGGTGCACCAGAAGTCGCCGGCAGCCCGCACGTCGACCGACGCCCAAGCGGCGGCCAGGCTCACGCGAGCACCTCGAAAGCCCGCAGCTCGGCGACCCCTACCAGGTAGTCGACCATCCGCCGGTGCTGCGCCTCCGACAACCCCAGGCCGCGCCAGCCTTCGGTTGGCGTTGCATGTCCGTCGAGCGCGTTGGCGAGGCTCGCGGTGAGATGCGCGGAGAGCCGGCCCAGATCAACCCCGATGAGGTACGGCGACAGCTCCGCGTCCGCCTCCACCAGCCGCAGCCAACGGGCAACCACCTCGGCGGCGGTCACGGGTACACCCAGGTCGGGTGCTCAATCAGGACGCTCATGCCGGCTCCTCCCCTTGTCTTGCTGATGGTGTGGCGCCGGGGCGGGCGGGGACGGAGCTGCGCCGATGAGGGCCGGCGCAGTTCCGGAGCGCTGCACCCGCCCCGGGCCATGCGTCGACCCTCGCGGTTGACCAGGTACGCCGGTATGTCGCGTTGATCGTCGACGGCATGCGCGGTCCGTATGCGCTCGACTACACGACGGCTGAATCGGGCAGACTGCGGGGCATGACCGAACGCCCGGTGCTGTACCTGGTTGTCTGCGCCGCCGGTCCGGCGGAACACATCGACGAGCTGGTCGACCTGCTGATCGCGGACGGATGGCAGGTGTGCATGATCGTCAGCCCGACCGCCGCGCCGTGGCTCGACCGGGAGGCGTTGCAAGACAAGACCGGCTATCTCGTACGCGTGGAGTGGCGGATGCCCGGCGACCCCGAGCCGCACCCGCCGGCCAACGTGGTGGTGGCCGCGCCGGTCACGTCTAACACGGTGGCGAAGTGGGCGCTGGGCATCAACGACACGCTGGCGCTTGGCGTTCTCAACGAGTCGCTGGGCGCGGGCCTACCGATCGTTGCGTTCCCGCACGTCAAGGCGGAGTTGGCGGCTCATCCGGCTTACGCCGGTCACCTGGCGGTTTTGCGCGCTGCCGGCGTTGTCGTCTCTGAGGGGAAGGCATTGAACCCTGCGCACGGGCTGGATCGTTGGGGCGTGGTCATCGAGGCGGTGCGCTCAGCTCGCCGCTCTTGAGGGCGTTTCCCGCCAGTGACGCCGAGCCGCTAAATCGTTGCGGGCGCCTTCGGTGGGCCGCCCAGCGGTGGGCCGCGTCGAGGATCGGGCCACGGTGGGGTGCCGGGGCGCCTAGCTGCTTGCGTTGCCAGAGTCGCACCAAAGCGTCGACGAGACCGGTCACCGCATGCTCCGATGCGGCGGCGTAGGCAGGGATCTGCATGGCCCACTCTTCGGCGGCGGCCGGGGTGTGACCGGCGCGAACGAGTCGGAGCGCCAGAAATGCGCTGTCAATCCAGGCGGCGCCGCGGGCGGGGCTGGACCAGTCGACGAGCCGGACTCTTGATCGTGCCCGCCCAAGCGGCACCAGGAAGTTCCGCGGCGTCATGTCGGTGTGCAGAAGCGTGTCGCCGTCGACCAGCTCGGCGTCAGTGAGGCCGTGCCAGCGGTCGCGGAAGGGACGCAGAGCGACGGGCGGGCAGGGCGTGAGCTGGCGGCTCAATTCCGTGAGCAGTGCGGCCAGCAGTGGCAGGTCAGGTGAGTCCGGGGTCAGGTCGGGGTGCTCCCCCACGACGTGCTCGAAGCCGAGGAGTAGCCAGCCGTCACGTTCAACGGTCCAGAGCAGGCGGGGTGCCGCGTCCGGCAGCCACGGGTTGACACGGGCTTCGTTGCGGTAGAGCCAGGCGGTCGGGCTGCCCGTTTCCCCGCCCTTGCAGAAGACCAAGCCGGTAACGGTGTCGAGGGTGACCGCAACCTCGCAGGAGGCGCCGGTGGGGATCGTCGCTGCCGAACGGATCGGGCCGGTGTGCCGCTCGACCTCTGCACGTACCGGCTCGGGAAGCTCGGCCCAGTCGCGACGGCGTGGCATGCGGTGGCCCTTCTGACGGCGAGCGGTCCCGGGCAGTCTAAGCCCGGGACCGCTGGTCAACCGCCCTATCCAGTCGGGCTGTCGGTGCACCCGGCGTGGCACTGGGTGCAGTCGGCCGTGCCCTCATCCGTCCAGAGCGCGGCATCCACGGTGAAGCCGGCGGCTCGGATCGCGCTGACCGTCCGCGAGATCGGTGCGCCTATCGGCTGCGGGACGTCGTCGTCGGGTGCCGGCTCGGGCTGGTGGTGGATGAATCGGCCGGCGATGCGGTGGCAGAACTCCGCGTAGTCACGGGTATGCAGGATGAACGTGTGCCAGCCGATGTCGACCAGCGCGCTCGGGCCAATGGGCTGGGCAGTAACGGCGCAAGCCGCAAGGAAGGCGAGCGCCTGGTCCACGATTCTGGGCGGCAAGTCGGGGGCCAGCTCGGGGTGATCGTGGGCGATGCGGGCGGACAACCGGGCGAAGAGTTCGTCGGAGACGAGTGCCCTCCCGGTACTCGTCTGGGACGTGGTCAGCAGCATGACGCTCCTTCCGATGGCTTTCACCGACCGTGCGGCCCGGAGGCCCGATGCCGAATGACGGCGCGAGCATCATCGATATGCGCGCCGTGTATACCGCGACTCCACGCAGCGGGTTCAATGGATAGGCTCGATGAAGCGAGATGGACGGAGCCGCCCGTGACCCACTCGAACTGCCCTCGGTGCGGCGGACGGCTGGCGCGGGACAACGACAGCGGCCGGTGTACGCCGTGCCAGGCCGCCGAGCGGGACCGGCTGAGCGCGCCGCCGGTAGTGCCGGCGAACTTCTGGAACCACGAGCCGGTCCGGCGGGCGCTGGCGGAGCGGCATCTGGGACGGGTGGTTCGGGCCTACCGCTGCCATCCGTACCACGGGCGGGTCGCCTTGCCGCAGACCGTGGTGGCGGGGTGGCTGGGGATCACGCAGGCGCAGCTCAGTCGGGTGGAGAACGGGCCGCCGCTGGTGCACCTGGACCGGCTTACGCACTGGGCGCAGTTGCTACACATCCCCGAGGCATTCCTATGGTTCGCGCTTCCCGGTCGAACCCACCGAGCGAGCGAAAGCGGCAAGGTCGCCAGCGCCTCAGCCGCGCCGCGAAGCGCTGTACCCGACGAGGGTAGGCGGGCGTTGTTAGCCGGCATCGCCGCTGTCGCTGCGGGAGCAGGACTGCTGGGCGGCACCGAGATCGTCCAGCCCCGACGTGTCGGCGCTGCGGATGTCGCTCGGCTGAACGCCGTGCTGGAGCTTTACCGTTCCGTGGACTACGAATGCGGCGGCGGTCTGCTGTACCGGGAAGTGGCCCGGTTCGCCGAGTCGGTGTACCGGATGCTCGACTGGTCGCACCCGACCGGGATCACTCCGCGCCTCGTCGCGGCGGTGGCGGCAGCTCGACACCTGGCGGGGTGGACCGCTCTCGACGCAGGCCGCCACGACGACGCACAGCGACACTTCGTGGCCGGGGAGCGCGCCGCCTTAACCGCTGAAGACGTCCCGCTCGCTGCGAGAATCCGGTACTCACAGGCCAAGCAGCTTCAACACCTGCGACACAACCGGGACGCCCTCGCAACGCTGCAACTCGCTCACGCGCAGCTCGGATCGCACGCAACTCCGGCGGTCAAGGCCCTGCTCTGGGGCGCGGAGGCCGCCTCGATCGCCGCCCTCGGGGATCACCAGAGCGCTGTGACCACCCTCGGCAAGGCGAGCGACCAGTTTGAGCGCATCGACAGCGACCGCGAGCCGGACTGGATGGGCTTCTACGACCGGGGCGAGCTGTTCGCCCAGTATGGCCGCGTCTACCGGGACAGGGCGCGCCGAGACAGCAGGCAGGCGTCCGAGGCGGTGCGCTGGGTCCAGGAGGCCATCGCCGCTTTCGGGCCGGCAAACGTACGGAGCACCGTGCTGAACGAGGTCGGGTTGTGCAGCGCGCTGTTTCTCGCCGATGAGCCCGAGCAGGCGCTTGGAGTTGGCAACAGAGTGCTGGAGCGGTCGCAGGCGATCAGCTCCAAGCGCGTGATCGATCGGGTCGTCAACCTGCGTCGCGACCTCGCCCGACATCGGGAGCTACCCGCGGTGGCCGAGTTCGATCGCGTCCTCGCTGCTCGGGCCGCGGTAGCAGCATGAGCGGGCGGTTCTCCGAGGAGACGATGACGGCCGCCATGCATGACATCGCCGTCGCCTTGGATGTTCCGGCTGACGATGCCCAGTTGCTGCGTTTGACCAACAACGCCGTCTTCGCGCTACCCACGGCTGGAATCGTCATCCGGATCGCGCGGACCCATCAGCTGCGGGACAGGGCGACGAAGGTGGTCCAGCTTGCGCGCTGGTTCGCCGCGATCGACGCGCCGACGATCCGCCTAGCGCGCGAGGTCAAGCAGCCGATCGAAGCAGGGGAACTGGTCGCTTCGGTGTGGCAGTACGTCCCACCGCAATCAACTGCCCTGACCGTCCAAGACCTCGGCACGGTGCTGCGCAAATTTCATGCTCTCGGCGTGCCCCCCTTTCCGCTGCCTGCCTGGGATCCTGTTGGCGACGCAAGGCGACGGCTGGCAGACGCCGACGGACTCAGCAAGCCGGACCGGGATTTCCTGGCCGACTGGTGTGATCGCCTGGAGCCGGAAGTCGCAGCCCTTAACGATCCTGGGACGCCGACACTGATCCACGGGGACGCCTACGCCGGCAACCTTCTCCGCGAGTCGTCGGGCCGGACGATCATGTGCGACTTCGATGCGACATGCATCGGGCCGTGGCAGGTTGATCTAGCAGCGGTTGCGGTCAGCGAGGCCAGGTTCGGAGCAACCGGGGGGCACCGCTCGTTGGCCACCGCCTACGGCTTTGACGTCACCTCAGACCCGTCATGGGCAGTCCTGCGAGAGGCTCGCGAATTGAAGATGATCGCAGCCGCCGTGCCGCTGCTGGCTACGTCGCCGGGCGTCGCGGCTGAGTTCGCAAACCGCCTCGAGTCCGTGCGGCACGGTGATCCGGCTGCCCGTTGGAGCCCGTTCGCCGATCTTGCGGTCCCAACAAGGAGTCGCAGGTGACTCACGCGAACTGTCCCAGGTGCGGCGGACGGCTGGCCCGGGACAACGACAGCGGCCGGTGTACGCCGTGCCAGGCCGCCGAGCGGGACCGGCTGAGCGCGCCGCCGGTAGTGCCGGCGAACTTCTGGAACCACGAGCCGGTCCGGCGGGCGCTGGCGGAGCGGCATCTGGGACGGGTGGTTCGGGCCTACCGCTGCCATCCGTACCACGGGCGGGTCGCCTTGCCGCAGACCGTGGTGGCGGGCGGGCTGGCTGGCTGGCTGGCTGGCTGGCTGGCTGGGGATCACACAGGCACGGCTCAGTCGGGTGGAGAACGGCCCCCCGCTGGTGCACCCAGACCGGCTGGCGCACTGGGCACAGTTTTTGAGGGTGCCGGCAGAAAGCCTCTGATTCCGCCTTCCTGATCAGCACTGCTAGTCGGGTGCAGGCCTCATGGAAGGCGAAAGGGAAAGCGCAGATGGCGACGCTCAGATGACCGAGCTAGGCAAGCGGGCAACCATGGCGGTTACCGTGGAGCAGGCACCGAGCAAAGAAGGTGGCGCTACGGACCGCCGACGCTTCAGCGCCATTGTCCGGACGCGAGGATCCTCAGTAGGCGAATTCGAATCCTCCGCGACAAAACCATTCATTTTCCGCCAGCGCTCGATAGGTCGCAGCCTGCCAGCTGTTTGTGTGCGCAGCGGACCGACTAACCGCCTGCTCCCGCAGGTGCTGCTTAACCACGGCTTCACCACCACGGTCAAAGATTTGCGACAGCCCAAATCGGATGTTATTCAATTCCTGTGCAGCCTGAGATGAGTACAGGCCCGACAGACCAAAAGTCTTGAAATGCAGACTGGCGCGCGCAAACATGATTTCGGTCCATCCGACTGGATGATCCACAAAAAAGATTAATGCTGCCGGCCCAACCTCTACGACTCGCGCTCGAAGCCACAAGTCCTTTTCGATATCATCGAAATACGGATGCAGGGTCTCTTCATGCCGGGAGACCGGGATGGAAGAGCTCTTAGCCTTATTGCAATCAGAGCAAGCAGGAACAAGGTTTAGTGGATCAACCGCAAGGGCAGGAAAGCTTGACTTTGGGAGGTGATGGTCCAGCGTCGAAACCGAACGCTGACCACACAATGGACACCGTCCGTGCTTTGCAGCCAACATAAGCTCATCATAAATAAATCTGCCTGCGGATCCCTTCTTCGCCATTCGCCCTTCGTAGACTCCAACCATTTCTTTAGCGCTCACGGCCGAGAGAGAGAAGGCCGAGTCAACCAGCGAATGAATACTCGCCTCAGCTGCGGCGGCGGCATACGTTGTTGACGCGCGCACGACATCCTCCTCCACGTTCAGCAGCCGCGCTCGCAATTCCGCGTCCCGAATTCTTGATACACACTTTGAGAAGCTGAAGCGTGCAGACCTAGTCGGCTGGGCAACCTTCCACATCAGAGACCGACCTCAGCTTCCCTCGCAGCAATTAGCCCGCGGCCGAGCGCCCTGGCCTCGCCTCCTACCTGTCCATCCAGCCGATCGACAAGCTGCTCATAGGAGGCCCCTGATCCCACAATCTCTCGCACCACCTGGTGAAACCCTGAACGCGTAACCTCTAGTCCAAAGACTTCCCTCGTAAGCACACCGACGTTCTCGCCAAAAGTCTCAACTACCGGCCTCTCGGCAACAAGCTCACCGGCCGAACGACGCAGTTTCCAGGAACACTGCGCAGGCACCTCCTGAAGCACAACGGGCGAGTGAGTCGCGATGATCGCGACTCCGTTTCTTTCAACAAGGAGGTCGGACAGAGCGCGGATAAATGCCGATAGGAGCGGAGGGTGCAGATGCGCTTCAGGTTCATCGAGCAAGACTAGCGAGCGTTCCTCGACACTCTCAACCAAGCGAGTCACGGTCAGCAACACAATCTTATGGCCAGAACTGAGCGATCTGAATAGCTTGCTCGCCTTCTGCCTCAGCTCTTCGTCCTCCATCGCGGACGCCGCCAGCTCCGCCACTCCCGCATCGCAAAAGATCGGGTCCGCCTCAAGCGTCAGGAGCGCTTTCCGCCAGCGGGTTAACCTAGCGCCTTGCAGACAGACTTTTACGCTCAGCCCGAACTCCCGAGCAAGCGCAGCAGGGCTTTTAGGTGCAAGCGGCCGGTCATCGGCCGCCGTCCGCACCCTTTTCAAGCCAACGTAGGTATATTGAAGACCAGTCGCCTTATTCCTTCGGTTCCGGATTGGCTCGAATACATCGAACGCGCTGAAGGTAACGGAAACAAGGTTCGCAAAGCCCGTCTCAGCCTGATCGGAGTTGAGGTTCTGAAACAGCCCCACCTCGTTCTGCGACGCGTGGTCTTCCGCGAGCGCTCGCGCCATATTATTAAGAAGATGAGTCTTTCCTACACCATTTGGGCCTATCAGCACATGAATGTTAGTTGGCGGGCTAGATCCCGGCTGCACGTCGAAGTGAAGCGTGATCAGTCTGCTCACAGTCGCGTCGCTGCGGGGCGGCGTATACGAGAACGAAATCGGAGAAAGTCGGTCGCCCCCGCTTGCCAGTCGTCGAAATTGCCCCTCCACGGAAGCCCGTTGAACAGACCTTAAAAGCGAAGTTCCAGTCACGTCTTCATACAGCGCCCGCTCGAACAAATCCTCATGCAAGGCGATGTCGCGAAGTGCGGTCAACACGGCCGCCTTTCGGCCACGGCCGATTCTGTCGAGTCTCTGGTAATAGCTGTCGTCCTGACCGACGGAGAAGAACTCCTCACCCAGCCCAGCGAAAGTTTCTGGCATCAGAGGCCGCCGTTGCTCTGGCCCCATCCCGAACTGGCCGATTTTGACCTGTCCAATATCCAGCACTTCACCGTTCTCAAGCCGACACAGTAAATTAAATTGTGTGCGAAAACCGAAGTCATCCCAATCCTCGGCGACCAGCAGCGCAAGAAATCCTCGATACTGCGGCTGGCGCTGGGTTCTCGAAATAACTTGAAACTGCACTGCGGCCTCCATATTAGCCTGCCCGCCCTATCGCAGCGATAGCCCACCTACGCCCGTGATGCGCAACGTGAGGATCTATTCTTTCCGCCTGAGAACTTGGTCTGTCAGGAGGCGCAGCACGTGCTCGGTATTTACAAGGGGATAAGCGGCCCAATGGTGTGCTAGGGAAACGGGAATCAGCGCATCGTCATAGAGGCGACTCCCTAGCTCGTCAAGTAGGTCCAGCGCACGAGCCAAGGTTGAGAATCTGCCGACGGCACTCAGATCCTCATCTGCGCCGGGAGCGCCATAGGCTGCTCCCGTGTTCGGGGGCACCGTGATCACCAGCAATTGATCGTCGGAAGCATGGTAGAAGAGTTTCCGGCCAAAATACGTCTCTGTGAGACTCACGATCCGCAGGCGAGTGGTCATGTATTTGTCGTCTAGCCGCATTAACGATCTGCGTGGTATGAATCGATGAATGCCTCGAAGGTGCTCCACCGGATAACCACTTTTAGCGACGCCTACCACTACTGGTGGTTCGTGCCCACGAGACGCTGCCCGCGTCCACAGGGCTTGCCAAGCCCCAAGCAAACCTGCATGATACCGAGCCGCCTGACCGAATATGGCAAGGTCGCCATCGCAGATAAAAGCGGTCCGCTGCAATACCCGTGGTGACGCATCTTCTAGCCCTAAAGCCACTCCAAGGAGAACTAGATGCTCAATAACCTGATGCGTTCGACCAAGCACCTCGCCGTTACTTGCATCCGGCTTAAATGCCTCCCAGATGCGTAAGGCGTCGGTCGACCAGACGGTGCAGCCACACGACGGGCAATTGGCAGGCTGATCAAATGAGATCGGAAATGCGTTTCGCTTACCCGAGGCATTGCTGAGTTTGCACTCGGCATTAGGACACTTCGTGAGAAGTAGCTGTCCCCTGCTGGCCGCCGCCGAAGCACCTTCGAGTCTAATATACTTCGCCGCTTCTAGTAAGACGTCCAGTAAAGAACGCTTCTGCACCTTAGTGGAGGCAAACAGATAGAAGAGCTCGGCTCTAAATGCCTCGACCGGGTCGTCATAAAACTCATGCTCGAGGAAGGAGCTCGGCAAGAACCCAGAGACGACCGAGGCTTGAGTAGCGTCGGCAATCCGGGCAGGATCAACCCACTCGTCATTCTGATCGAGCATTTTGTGGAGGTCTATGAAAACGCCTGCGACCTGCATATATAGCGCTCGGGTGGACGGAAAACGGTTAAACGCCTCCTGCGTCTCGTAGCCAGACCCGTCTACACAAACTACGTAGCGAACCTCCGGACCGCCGTAACGTTTCAACGTTTCGGCAGAGACAACCCTTTCTTCGATCATCGAAGGATCGAAGCCATCCTCCGGACGTCGATACTTTGACAGCCGTTCAAGGATGGTCTTATTACTTGAAGTTGGCAGGTGACCGAAGCGAGCAGCTACTTCGTATCGGACGACGCCTCGTGGTCCGCTAAAGTTGTAGGGCATCAGTGGTTCCCTGATCCCGCCCCGCCGGTGATCTTGGCGTAGATGGCATCGGGATCTTCACAGTCTGACAGGTCATCCGCCTGCACTGAGATGTCCGGGATGTAATCAGTGCTAGGGCCAGTTGGCGGAAGCCCTGTCGCTGCCCTGACCGCATTGACCATCCCCAAGTCGAACTTCGCTACTTGAACCGGCAACGTGTAGGGAGAAGAGTCAGTGCGCAGGCGGACGAAACCTCGGTCATCTGCGCTGAGGATCTGCTCCGCGAAATCGGCAAAGTCATAGTACTTCGCAAGCTTCTGCGTCTCGGCCGCATTATTCATATAAGCGCAGACCCAGTTGGCCGTATTTGAAAGAATCATGGGATCAACGCTCGACACCTCCTGAGTAGCGTAGATCATCCCAATCTTATACTTCGCAGATTCTTTCGCGAGGCGAACATATGGGTCAGACACACTGGTCGTCTTATTGAACTTATCTCGGTCTAACAATCTATGCGCCTCTTCAAGGAAGATTTGCATTGGCCTCGGCGGGTGTCCTTCACGAAACCTGCGGGACGCGCGAGAAAGGATTTCCCGGACAACTCGTTCAGCACATGTCTGTAGAACCTGATCGGAGCCCCTGGATAGGTCGACGATTACCAGTCGCCCGTGCGCTAGATCGGCGTATATTGCAGGGGCGAAATCAGTTGTCGCCTCGGCGGAATGGTAAGTGGCTAAGCCGCGGAGTATCTTCCACCCACTTGCAGATCCCGACGGGGAGAGCATTCCGACTAGGCCATCTACGCCCGGGTCTCCATGGCCTCCCGCCGAGCGGTCACTGAACCAGAGTTTCACGGCTTCCTTGATAGAATCATCTTTTTTCTTTAAAGCAGCATTCCGTGCGATCACCTCACATACAATTTCCAGTTGTTGGGCTGACACCCGGAGAGGGCCCCGCGCTGGAATACGTATGTCATCAACGTCGGAGAGGAGTGTCCGGGTCTTGTCATTGATCGGGATTGAACAGGTCCACCCATCCTTCGGCTTGAACCCAGCCTTTATGAGGATCCCAAAATACATCGCCCTGACTGCTTCTAACCGATTTTTGTCGCCGTAGTCGTCCATATCCTCGGGTGAACGACTGGGATCAGAAGCCAAGAAATTCCGCACAAACTGCCTCGTGTCATCGCCCAAAAAGCTAGTGATGAGGCTCCATGAGCCATCGATCTGACTGTCGTCGAAGAAGTTTATCGACAGCGGCCGGATATTCTGCGCCCGTTCGACAGCAGTCGCGCCCAAACGATAAATTCGGACATCCTCGCCAAGTTGGGATAGCGCTGTGTGGTCTTGGCGATTGGCGTATGCGTATTCGCCAGCTGGGTCAAAGATGAGTTGACCGACACGACTATTGGTCTTATATGCATACAGATGCACGGCCGAAGCGAGAACTTTCATCGTATTCGACTTGCCAGCACGTGTCATGCCAAAAACGGCCGTTTTGTGTGCTACGAAGTCCTTCGGCCGAACTTGAACAGCTACTTCCGTCGTCTTGCCGTTGGCCGTGGCAATTCTCTCTCTTTGTCTCGAAGATGAGTACCGCAGCTTCCCAATCTCGATCGTCGCCTCGGTATCCGGAAGATCAGCATTAGGGGCCTCATCGCCACGCTGCTCGTCAACTCGTTCGCCCATGGGGAGCTCAACGTGGTCAATTATCAGCTGGAGGCTACCCCCGTGAGGCTTTGCCACCATATACCTTCCGGCCGCGTATATATTGTCCACGTCCTTGCCAAACACCAGATCCCCTGCATCGTTCTCAACAAAAGTACCGATGACTCGACAACGGAAAGCTGCTTGTTGCATCATCGCGCGAGTCAACACGTCGGTCTCCGGACCTAATTCATCCACATCTCGATAGAAGTTTGTTATTGCTCTATCCGAGTCCTCGGCACGGAGATGGACGAGATCCGCCTGGTTTGGAAGGCTCGTTTCACGCAACACTCTGAGCAGGATCACGCCACGGTCAATGCGGGGAACCTCGTCAGCCTGGTTGTGGATCCCCATCTTTCGCGGAAACGCGAGCAGGAAACAATGTTGCGGCAGGCCAAAGGCGCGTGCCAGCCAAGCATCATTGGTGATGATGCTAGCTTCCTTGTACCCGAGGTCGAAGACTCCGCCAATATTTGTTGAATTGCTCAGTAGGCGATTCAATGCTGATTCTTCCGCGACTGCGTGCGTACCCAGCATGAAGTCCACTTTCCCACCTCCACTAAGTAGTGCGTCAAGGTTCTCAACTATCTGAGGGTCCCGTCCGCATGTTGCATGAGTCGCAATTCCAGTCGCTCAAGGCATGATAGGAAGGCGACGAAGGGATCACCGGGAGGTCCGTAACAAGCAGTTCTTCACGAACGGCCCGCCGTCGCTTTCCCTCTGGCGTCGCCTTCAAGCCCGCCGCGCTGTAGCGATGCTTAACATGAAGCACACTGCGGTTACCCTGTTGGGGATAAAGTTCCCGGATCCGCGGGCTATCGTCATAGGAGAGCAGCCACCGGTAGCCCTTCGCCTCAGCCAAATGCGATGCTAAGGCGCCGTGTTCATCGTCTTGAAAGGACCACTGATACAAGTATGGTGCTTTGTCGACATAGGGTGGGTCCAGGTAGACGAGGATCTCGTCCGGCTCCAGAACTTTTTTATATTCACGTCGAAGCCGCTCAAGGCTCTCTCTCCAGTCACACGCCCAGACATCTAGCAGACGGCCGGCAGAGGCAAGCTCTCCCACTGCCGCGATTCGTTCCGCCAGCGCAGATTTGTTGAATCGACAGTCGATAGGGTATTTCGCGTCAGATCCTTGTTTCTTTCCGCCGATTGGCCCTGCGCGCCCGTGCAGGATCCCGGAAAAGGTTGTCCGGTTGAGAAAGATGCATTTGAGAGCCATGTCGCGCCGCGTTTTGGCACTATAGGCCCGCCACCACTCCCATCGCTCCACGGTCACAGGCTCGTCATTCATCGCGTCTATCAACCAGTCGGTGTCGAATGCCGCCGCGTGCCAGAACGCGGCAACTAGATTGTCTGCGTCGGCGAGGATTCCGTGCTCCACGGCTCCGGTTCCCAGCAAGCGAAGACTTGTTGTCGCGCCGCCACAAAACGGCTCGAGCAGTAGCGTCGGGGGAGGGAAGTTGGCTCGAATTATTTGCTCGACTATTGGCACCAGTTGCCGCTTGGCTCCTGGATACCGAAGCGGGCTAACCACAGATTGAGCGAAGAGGCGGTCGCTGCTCAGGTTTCCAGGCTTACAGATGACCTGGCTCGATGGCCACGGCTGACGTCGGCCCAGTGGCATTACATTGGCGTCGCCCGCAGCTTGGAAAGCGTGGCCCTCGTCGTCGGCGTGGACAATGACCTCCTGCGCGCAGAACAAATCCAGCTTGATTTGATCGTCGGTGATTGACATTGTCGCTTGGTATCCACTGATTCCGTAGGTGGCCGAACATTGTATGGTTCGCTTTCTGAGGCAGCTGGGGATCGTGCCGGCGCCAGGCGCACCGTCGCCGCCGACGTATCAGCGCAGAGCAGCGCTGGCGGTGTCGACCATGACGTGATACCCAGCTCGGCGTAGCCGAGGTGTATCGCGGGTGGGGCGCGACCTGACCGTGGCAGGCGGCCCGGACGACGATCCGGTGCCGCCCGGGGCGACACACACAGCCGTAGGTCAACACCTGCCGTCATTTCCGCTTCAGCAGCCGGCTGGCGCTGACTTGATGGGTCGTGCGACAGGCAGCCCGGCGACGCAGCCACTCGCCCAACTACGTCGACCCGGTCAGCAGCGTTAACCGGCCCGCGGTCGACCACCATCTCCCGGCGGTCACTCACGTCAAGGTCGGCCAGCGCGGCAGCGGTCATCATTCGTTCCGATCCGACCGCGGGCGGCAGCTCCCGCCAAGCACGCATCGCTCCTCACCTCCCCACAAGGTGCCGGGGAGATTACCGGCAGGAACCCCGTAGCGGGAGCCCCTGTGATCACCCGTCTAGCCGGGCTGATCGAACTGTTCCCACTACTAACAACGTGCGGATCAATCTCTGTCGCGATACGGATGCTCCCGCGCTCAGAGATTTGCCAGGTGCAGGAAGAGACCGCGTCAGGCCGACCGTCGTAATCGGTGCACGCGGCAGCGCCCTGGGGCCGTCTGCGCCGATGCTACGAGCATCTGTCTGACACCCGACAATGGCTCGACCGAAGGCGGGACAAGCTGAGAGCGTCAGGGACGGTTACGGTGCGTAAATGACGGATCTTGAGCGGGGTGTTTACGAACACCTGATCACCCGTGAGCTGGCCACCCGCCTCCAGCACGTCGACCCTGCCCGGATCCAACACCACAGACTCGACCCCGCCGACGCCCACCACACCCTCGCCCGTCACATCGCCACCCTGGCCGCCCGCGCCCTCCAGTCCGTCCCCATTGGCGACGACAAGCTCCACCACCAGGTCGAACTGGCGAATCAGATTGCCGACGCTATCGCCGCCCTGAGCCCAAAGGCAGCGACGGATCAGGACCAGGTAACCGACGCCAAGCACCTGCTCCACGCCATCGCCGCCCCGCCAACCCCACCGGCGCTACCAGCCTTCCCGCAGCGCCCCACCACCCCACTCTCGACCGGCGCCCTGCTGGTCAACGGCCGCCACCAGCCCCGCATCGGCCACGAGGTCAACCACGAGATGGCCTCCGCCGACCAGGTAGACCTGCTCTGCGCGTTCATCAAGTGGTACGGCCTGCGCATCGTCGAGCCAGCCATCCGCGAGCTGATCGCCAGAGGCGGCAAGGTCCGCGTCATCACCACGACCTACCTCGGTGCCACCGATCAGCGAGCGCTAGACCGGCTCGCCGAGCTGGGCGCCGAGATCAAGGTGTCGTACGAGACGAGGACCACCCGGCTGCACGCCAAGGCGTGGCTGTTCCGCCGCTCCAACGGCACCACCACTGCGTACGTCGGCTCGTCGAACCTGTCGAAGACCGCTCTGGTGGATGGCGTGGAGTGGAACGTCCGCATCTCGAACCTGGAGCAGCCGCACGTCATCGACACGTTCACGGCGACGTTCGAGGACTACTGGAACGATCCGGCGTTCGAGGCGTACGACGCGGCTAGGGACGCCGAGCGCCTGCGGCACGCGTTGAGCGGGGAGCGCCGCGACCAGGCGCCAACCGAGATCTCGAACCTGGACGTGCGTCCGTACCCCTATCAAGCCGAGATTCTGGCCGACCTGGACGCCGAGCGGCTGGTGCACGGCCGCTGGCGCAACCTGGTGGTGATGGCGACCGGGACCGGCAAGACCGTGGTCGCCGCCCTCGACTACCGCCGGCTGCATCGCAGCAAAAAGGCCGACTCGCTGCTCTTCGTTGCCCACCAGGAGCAGATCCTGCGGCAGAGCCTGTCGACGTTCCGGCAGGTCATGGGGGACGGCAGTTTCGGCGAGACGCTAGTCGCGGGCGAGACGCCGAACGGCTGGAAGCACGTCTTCGCCTCCATCCAGTCGCTGCACCGGCGGGAGGTCGACCCCGAGGCGTACGACATGGTGATCGTGGACGAGTTCCACCATGCCGAAGCGCCGACGTACACGCGGCTGTTGGAGCGGCTGCGTCCCCGCGTACTCCTGGGACTGACGGCGACCCCCGACCGGGCCGACGGCGGCGACGTGCGCCGGTGGTTCGACGGGCGCGCGGCTGTTGAGCTGCACCTGTGGGAGGCGTTGGAGCGGCAGTTGTTGGCGCCGTTCCAGTATTTCGGGCTGCACGACGACGTGGACCTGTCGCACGTCACCTGGAAACGCGGCCAGGGTTACGACCCGACGCAGCTGAACACCATCTACACCGGCAACGATGCTCGGGCGCGGACGGTGCTGCGGGCGGTCCGCGACAAGGTGGACGTCGGGCGGATGCGGGCGCTCGGGTTCTGCGTGAGCATCGGGCACGCCGAGTTCATGGCGGCCTGGTTCAGTGAGCGCGGCGTCCCGTCGGCGGCGGTGACCTCGCGGTCCGGCACTGATCGGGCGGGGTTGTTGCGGGACTTCAAGGCCGGCAAGCTGCGGGTGCTCTTCACCGTGGACCTGTTCAACGAGGGCGTTGACCTGCCGATGGTCGACACGATCCTGATGCTGCGGCCCACCGAGAGCGCAACGATCTTCCTGCAACAGCTCGGCCGTGGCCTGCGCTTGGACGACGACAAGCCCTGCCTCACGGTGCTCGACTTCATCGGCGGGCAGAATGCCAACTTCCGCTTCGACCTGCGGTGGCGTGCCCTGACCGGGGTCAGTCGGCGGGCGATCACCGAGGCGGTCCGCGACGACTTCCCGAGCCTGGCGAGTGGCTGCCACGTCGAGCTGGACCGCGTGGCGAAGGAGGTGGTGCTCGCCAACCTGCGATCGGCGCTGCCCACCTCGAAGGCTGGCCTGGTGTCCGAGCTGCGGCAGCTCGGCGACGTCAGCCTGGCGACGTTCCTCCGCGAGACCGGCCTGGAGATCGAGGACGTGTACCGATCGGCCAGCATTGGTGGCTGGACCGGGCTGCGGCGGCTCGCCGGCATCGAGACGTCCGAACCCGGCCCGGACGACCGGGAGCTGGGCCGCGCAATCGGTCGCATGCTGCACACCGACGACGTCGACCGGCTGGAGCTGCTGACCCGAGTCGCGGCCGGACCGCCCGCCCCAGGTCAACAGGAGTACGCGGGCAGCGGTCGACTGCTGGACATGCTGCACTTCAGCCTCTGGGGGCCGAACGCACCCCTAGCCACGCGCGACGATCGACTGGCACGGCTGTGGAAGGAACCGGCGCGCTGCACCGAGCTGCGGCAGGTCGCCGAGGTGCTGCGGGACCGCATCCACCGGGTTACGCCGACTGCCGCCCCGGGTGCAATGCCGTTGCGGGTGCACGCTCGATACAGCCGTAACGAGGCATGCGCCGCCTTCGGCATGACCAACCCGGGGTCGCTGCGTGAGGGGGTGAAGTGGCTGCCCGACGCCCAGGCGGATCTGTTCTTCGTCACGCTGGTGAAGTCCGAGGCGCACTACTCCCCCACCACCATGTACGCCGACCGCGCCATCACCGACACCCTGTTCCAGTGGGAGTCGCAGAGCACCACCTCGGCGGCGTCAGCGACCGGGCAGCGCTACACGTCGGGCGGCTCGACGGTGCACCTCTTCGTCCGAGAAACCCGGATCGCTGACCGCGACCTCGGCGCACCGCCGTACCTCTACGCCGGCACCATGACGTACAAGTCGCACACCGGCGACCGCCCCATGCGGGTTCTCTGGCAGCTCCAGCACCCCCTACCCGCCGACGTGTACGCCACCGCGCGGACGATCGCCGCCTAGCCTGAACCGGTCAGGCGGCGTCGGCGTTCGGCGTGAACCTGACGTCCAGTCTCCTGTCCAGGGCGCGGGCGAGGCGCTCCAAAACCGGCAGAGTCGGCACGGTCCCACCTGCCTCGAAGCGGGCAACCGCGGACTGAGTCATGCCGGCGGCGAGCGCCAACTGGCTCTGACTCCAGCCGTGCCCCTCTCGCAGGTGGCGCACCTCCTGACCGAGCTCGAAGGCGATCCGGGTGGCCTCGTAGGTTTCGGCGGCCCCTGGCTCCGCCATCCGGCTCTCACGCAGGTCGTTCCAGTCCAGGCGATCACTCATCGCTGCAACTCCATAGCGTCGATGCTATGCGGTGAACCTGTCGATTGGCTCCAACACGTCCTTGGTGGCGAGCGGATGTGGACCGTGCGTTACAGCCGGCCCTAGGCGTGACGTCAGCGCCCAAACCCAAGGAGCCCGAAATCGCCGACGGCGGCCGCACTGGGAAAGCAGCAGGACGAGTGCAGCATCCGGTCAGCACGGGCAGCACCCGAGCGGATTGTGCGCTGGGCATTACGGGAAGGGAGTAGTTCGGACCCGCAACCTCCTGATTGGACGGAGACCGACATGCTGGAGAACCTTGCCGTGGTCGGCGGCCCGAAGACGCCCGTCGCCGCGCCGGTGCTTATCGGCTTCTTCGCCCTCGTCGTGGTCGCCATCGTCGTCATCCTGTTCCTGCGCTCGCGCAGCAAGTAGCACCGCTCGGATGATCGCCGCTTAGCACCGCTCAAGCGCAACCGGACAAGCAGGCCCCGTTGTGCACGGTGACAATGTCCGTATGGCTTTCCCTGAGGCTTGGTGGGTTGACCTGAATCCGCAGCTACAGGACCAGATCGATGAGTTGCTCTGCGTGGACCGGCTGGTCGCGGCTGTCGTGCTGCTGCGCCGAGAGGGGCAGCTGCACCCGTTGCCCGGGCTCTACGAGGCGCAGGACATGCTGTTGAGGCGCCGCCGCGAGCTTGACAGCCAGGGCCTTGTCGCGCGGAAAGCGCCGCCGCTCACGACCGCGGAACTGATCGAACTGGCGGTCGCCGTAACCGGACCGGTCGTTGCTGTGGAGGCGGTTTGGAACGGCGACACTCAGGGCTGGTTCGTCGACCTGGTGGTGATCGTGCAACGGGTGGGGCAGCACCACGACGAGTACGACGAGGTGTCGTTGACAGGGCTTTCCTTCGGCACCGACGTGCGCCTGTTCACCGGCGAGGTGCCTCCTTGGCCAGAGGCAGTGCAGGCGACCGAGCAGGGCCGAGCCGTCGCTCAGCATCTCGGCGTGCCGTTCCGCTTCAGCAGCCCGACGGCACCGGACGTGGACCTGTCTCGCTGGTGGGACTCGCAGCCTCGCGGCGAGGCCACGCGTCGGTGATGCACCACCTGCCGGGTAGGCCGCGGGGCAGGAGGCCGGGTCGGCATCGCACGGCTGACCGATCCAGTGGGAGCCACAGAGCACCACGTCGGCGGCGTCGGCGACTGGGCAGCGCTACACGTCGGGCGGTTCGACGGTGCACCTCTTCGTGCAGGAAGCCCGGATCGCCGACCGCGACCTGGGCGCAAAGCAAGACTCATTCATTGATTGCCGGAGAGCCTCATCCCGACGTGTGTCGTCAGCGCGCCGGGTCCGGATCTCGCTCCGAGAACCCGCCCGCGCCCCCACGATCCGCGCAACATCGGTGATGTTGCTGCCTCAGACGCGCGGGAGGCAGCATCATCACCGATGTTGTGCGGTGGCTCTGTTCCACGCCGCGAAGCCGCGGCCCAACTGTGCTATCGGCGGCTCCACTGCTGGTTGGCTTGGCCGGTGCAGGTCCAGAGGATGAGCTTCGTGCCGTTGCTGGTGCCCTGGTTGCTGGGGTCCAGGCAGAGGCCGGACTGCACGCCGGTGATGGTGCCGTTCGCGTTGACGTTCCACTGCTGGTTCGTGCCGCCGTGGCAGTCGTAGATGGTGACCTGGGTGCCTGGGGAGGTGCCGTAGCCGGCGGCGTCGAGGCACTTGTTGCCGTACACGGTCAGCGCCTTGCCCGTGGTGTAGGTCCACCGCTGGTTCGTGCCGCCGTGGCAGTCCCACAGACCTACCTGGGTGCCGTTGGCGGTGGAGTTCCCGGGGACGTCGACGCACCTGCCGGACCGGGCGCCCACGATGGTGGTGGTGGTCTGCCCGCCGCCGCTGCCCGGGTTGCCGATGCTTCCGGGCACCGACTGCAGGGCGCTGTACCAACGGGCGGCCATCTTGTCGTAGCCGCCGGCCGTGGGGTGGACGCCGTCGATCAGGTCGGCGGTGGTGACAGCGCTGTGCATGTCGACCAGGCGGACCCGCTTACCGGCGTTCACCTTGCTCTGGACGATGCCGGGTATCGCCGCGTTGAAGGTGCGTACGGCCGCTTCCTGGCTGCTGTTGGAGAGCGGGATGAGCTGCGCCACGAACACCTCCGCCGTCGGCACGGTGGTGGTGATGCGGTCGATCAGCGTGGAGAGCCGGTTCGGCGCGGTGCTCACGTTGTAGTTCTGCAGGATGTCGTTGGTGCCGATGTGCAGCAGGACGGTCTGCGGCCGCTGGGTGTTCAGCCAGCCGACGATGTTGGCGTCGATCTGGTCGATCCGCCAGCCGGGGTGCCCCTGGTGGTCGTGGTCGCCCAGGCTGGCTGGCCCGTTGAACTGTGACCCGACGAAGTCCACGGTGTACCGGTCGTTGACGAGACGCTGCCACAGCCCGATGCGGTAACCGCCCGGCACCTGGGTGCCCTCGGTGATGGAGTCGCCGAGCGGCATCACCCGTACCCCGCCGTTGGACTCCGCTTGGGCGGCGCCGGCGGGTGTCACCACTCCGGCGACCACGACACCGAGCGCGGCGAGTGTCGCCAGCCATCGTGCCCTCGTTCGCATAGCTTCTCCCCTGGTTGGTCGAGCTGGCCGAGGGCATGGGCCGGCCGGACCGAGCAGCCGTCGGCCGCCGGGCGTCATCCGGCGTACCGACTGTCACTAGGGCGTGGCGTTACTGCCTCAGCACTGGGACGAGTGTGAGCGCTAACAGCGATGATTGTAGATTCCTTGGGTTGATCAGGTCCAGCTCTACGTCGGGGCTGCCTGCCAGGCCCCCGGGTGGCCGGGGGTTAGGTTACGACGATGGAGCAGCGGATCAGTCTGATCACCCTGGGAGTCACGGACGTAGCGCGCGCGAAGGCGTTCTACGAGCACCTCGGCTGGCACGGCCAGGAGGTCGAGGAGACGGTCTTCTTCCAGGCCGGCGGCCTGGCCCTCGTCCTGTGGGGACGCGACAAGCTGGCCGACGACGCCGGCATCGAGGGGCCGGGCACCGGCGCGCTGACCCTGGCCCAGAACGTCCGCTCGCGAGCGGAGGTCGACGAGGTCATCGCCACGGCGACCAATGCCGGTGCCACGGTGACCAAGCCGGCGCGGGAGACGTTCTACGGCGGCTACGCCGGCTATTTCGCCGACCCGGACGGTCACCTGTGGGAGATCGCCTGGAACCCCGGCTTCACCCTCGCCGCGGACGGCACCCTCACGGTTCCCGACTTCGGCGCGAAAGACGCGAAAGACTAGACCGGGAGCGGATCAGGGTGCCGGGGACGGGCAGAGCAGCGGGTCCAGCAGCGGGAGCTGCAACGGGTCCAGACAGACCGTCAGCAGCATCGGCTCTGGCGAAGGCGTCGCAGTCGGGGTCGGGGTCGGCGAGGCCGACGGGGCGGGCTGCGTTGGAAGGGCTGGCATCGGCGGGTCGGTGGTGGGCACCGGACCAGGGGTCGGCACCGAACTAGCGGACGGTGCCGGGACGACAGCCGGGACGACGACCAAGGGAACAGGGGCGGCCACCGGGCGGGCCACCGGCGCCACCGGCCGAACAGGCGCGGCGCTGGTCGACGGGGCGGACGGCCGGCCCTTCGTCGCGCGGCTGATCGATCCTGCCCTGGGCTTCCGTGTCACAGGCCCGACGGGAAGGACCGGCGCGAGGAGCGCCTCAGCCACAGGCGCGGCCTGCTCGGACCCCAACGCGCGAGGGGTCATCGCGCCAGTCCCCAGAGCGCCTGGACTGAGCGTCGCGAACACCACCGCTGCCACGGCGGCAGCACCGAGCGCCCGGCGGTCGGGGCGTACGGCCGTCAGCGGTGCCTCGTCCGGCCCCACCGAAGCCATCGGCACGGGCCGGGCGCCCTGATGAGCGGCCAGCAGCGCGTCAACCTGCGCGGCAACGCCAGCGCGACCCCCGGAGGGAGAAGCAGCCGCGAGGGTGAGATAGAAGCGGAAGTTCACCACGGCGTTGGCCGGGACGAGCAGCCCCTGAAGTCGACTGTGTTCGGGCAGCAGGGTGACCGGGACGTCGGGGTGGTGGGCGGTGCCGACCAGGTCGGCGTACTTCCATTCGCGCCGGCGCTCACTCCCGGCGAACGCCACCCGGTGGTTGGTCACGACGGCCATGCCCGTGTCGACGACCCGCAGGCCCGCGGGCAGCGCCGCATCCGACGTAGGAGCGAAGTCGCAGGGGCCCGGGGTGGGCAGCCCGGGGAGGTGTCGCGCCTCGGCCTCGACCAGCTTGGCGGTGGGGACGACGCGGAAGACGAGTTCGTCGTCGTCGAGGTCCACTGGTAGGCCGGTGCGTGGCTGCGTACACCCGAGGAAGCTGGCGGCTTCGACGCGGAGCCGGGCCAGGTGGTCGTTGCGGCGCTGCCAGGCGTCGGTGGCGTCGCGGTACGCGCGCTGCCGGCGCTGGTTCTCGCGCTCGGCCCAGGCGATCCGCCAGGGCGAGCACTCCACAGAGGTCACGGTCACACGCGGTACAACCGCTCACGTATGTGACAGGGAACGCGACCGTGATCGATGCATCCCGTTGCGCCCGAAAGGAGAGAATTGCAGGATCACGCCCGGCAGCGGCGGAGCCGGGCCACGATCGGTCCGGCTCCGCCCCCTGTCAGGACCTGCGCAGCGAACTGAAGAACAGCCTCATCTCATCGGCCAAGAGGTCCGGCTCCTCCAACGGCATGAAGTGCCCACCCCGGCCCGGTTCGCTCCAGTGCCGGATGTCGGTGCAGGCCCGCTCGGGTGAACCGTTCAGCCGGCGCGGCGTGGGTGGTGGTTCACCGGCCCGGAGAACGGGTCCTTGGCGGGAAACCTCGACGGGGCGCGTGGCGGGTACGCCGCGCAGTGTTCGGTCCACTGGTCGGCGGCGGTGGTGAGGGCGTCCGCGGAGATGGTGAGGATCAGCGGGTAGATCGCGCTGGACGGGCGACGCATCCACGGTGGCAGTGACTCGGCGGAGAATTCCACTATCAGCTCCAGCCGGCGGCGGCGAAGCACCCGGGTGCGCAGGGCCAGGTTGGGTTCGGTGAAGCGGACCAGCGCCGGCGGGGCGCTCAGCCCGAGGGCCGCGGTGGCCTGGCCGTGCAGCCAGCCGCCGAGTGCTCGGGCTTCCTCGACCATGAGGCTCGGGTAGTGGTGCGACCAGGTCTGCCCGTCGGCGGTGCGGGCGTCCACCTCGACGAGTAACCAGTCGTGCCAGCCGGGCGCGGCCCGG
Source organism: Micromonospora sp. DT201 (assembly GCF_049841575.1). Lineage (NCBI taxonomy): Bacteria > Bacillati > Actinomycetota > Actinomycetes > Micromonosporales > Micromonosporaceae > Micromonospora > Micromonospora sp. DT201. The sequence continues at coordinate 111,389 of NZ_JBNCKP010000018.1, forward strand.
TCGGGGTCGTCCGGCGGGTCGATGCCAGGCTGGTAGCCGACGGGGCGCATCCGCACCCGCGCGCCATCGTCAGACCGGATCTCCACTCGATCATTGTGGCCGACCGAAGCAGACTTTAGCTTCCAAATCGGTCACTTCGTGATCGTTCGCCGCACCCCACCGTGGTTCCCGCAGGCCTTCGGCCCGCCGCCAGCCAGGCTTACCGACCCGTCACGGCACTGCACGAGGTAACCCCGGCCGGCCCAGAACTGCGGCACGCAGTCGAACCAGTCGCACACCTCGGTGGCGGGCCGCCGGATCCGGGTGCCACCACAGAAGCCGTACCCCAGGGGGTTTTCCGGTGCCCCACAGCGCGACTCCCGGGTGGTGCTGGGTGACGGTCGGGGCAACTTCGTCGGCTTCTGCGGCTTCGGCGTTGGGAGGCTGCGCGTGAGCGCCGGGGCGGCCGGGCGGTTCGGCGCGGGCGACTCGCTGGGAGTGGCGGCGACGGCGACCTCCGGGCCGCCGGTCGGGTCGGACGGGTCGGACTCGATCAGCGCCGCCGGCACCAGCAGCACGAGGGCGGCGGCCACCGCGACGGTCCTTCGGCCACCGGGCACGAACGACGACAGCCGGGCCTGCCCAGGCGTGTTCACCGCCGGCCGGAACGGCTTGAGTTGGGCGTGCTCGGCGATCAGCTCGTCAAGTTGGTCGAGCACCGCGGCGCGCTGTTCGATCGCGTCGGCGAAGGCCAGGGTCAGCTTGAACCGGAAGTCCGGCGCCGCGTCGGTGGGCAGCAGCAACCCGGAGGTACGCCGCCGGTCCAGCACCTGGATCAGGGTGACCGGCGACGCCGGGTCATGGGCCAGACCCGTCATCCGGCCGTACGCCCAGTCGCGCCGGCCGCGTCCGCCGAGCAGCACCAGTCGGCGGCTGGTGAGCACGGCCATGCCGGCGTCGGTGACGCGTACGCCGTCCGGGCGGCGCGGGCGCAACGGCCCGGTCGGCGGGGAGACCGTGAGGTCCGGGGCGGGCAGCACAGTGGTGTGCCGCACCTCGACCAACTGCGCGGCGGGCAGTGCCCAGAGCACCACCTCGTCGGTGGCCAACTCCAGGGGCAGGCCGTCACCGGCCGCGGCGGAGCCGTGGAAGCCGGCGGCAAGGGCGCGCAGCCGCCGTAACTCGTCGTCGCGTCGCCGCCACGCCGTCTCGGCGCCGCGGTACGTGCTGAGCCGCCGCACGTTCTGCCGGTGCGCCCACCGGTACCGCCACGTGGAACCCGTCGAATCAGTCTTTGCCACGCCGACTCCTCCGCCGCGCAGGCCACCAATCTGGGTGTCACAGTGTCAACAGGCCTGGTGCGGCGTACGGACACGCCAGAACGGGCGAAATGCCCGATCGGCGGAGCAATACGCACGATAGGGCGATATGGTTGCGTCGATTCACCTTTACCGAGGGGGTGCCGGTCGTGCCGCCAGTCACCATGCCGGGGGTGGTGATCGGGGTCGACATCGGCACCACCAGCACGAAGGCCAACGCGTACGACACGGCCGGTAAACAGCTCGCCAGCCACCTGGTCGGCTACCCGCTGAACAACCCGCAACCCGGGTACGCCGAGCAGGACCCGCAGCTCATCCTCGAGGCCGTGTTCAAGTCGATCAGCATGGTCGCGGCCGAGCTGGCCGTGCCGGTGTCCGGGTTGGCGTTCTGCTCCGCCATGCACAGCCTGATCGGGCTGGACCCGGCCGGTGACCCAATCACCCCGTCGTTGACCTGGGCCGACTCCCGGTCGACCCGGCAGGCCGAGCGGCTGCGGGCGGTGCCGTCCGGGCTGGCCCTGCACCGGCGCACCGGCACACCGATGCATCCGATGTCACCGCTGCCCAAGCTGCTCTGGTTCGCCGAGCAGGAGCCGAAGCTCTTCGAGAGCGTCACGCACTGGGTGGGCATCAAAGACTGGGTGCTGCTGCGGCTCTGCGACACGCTGGTCACCGACCACTCGATCGCCTCGGCCACCGGGCTGCTGAACATTCACCGGCTGGAGTGGGACAGCGAGGCGCTGGCCATCGCCGGCATCACCGAGGAGCAGTTGCCCCGGCTGGTCGCCACCACCGCCGTACTGCCCGGCCTCACCCCACAGGCCGCGGCCGAGATCGACCTGCCGCAACACACCCCGGTGGTGGTCGGCGCCGGTGACGGACCCTTGGCGAACCTCGGCCTGGGCGCGGTGCACCCGGGCATGGTGGCCTGCTCCATCGGCACCAGCGGCGCGATGCGCGTGATGGTGGAACGGCCCGGCGTGGACCCGCTCGGCGGGGTGTTCTGTTACGCGCTGACCGAGCACCGCTGGGCGGTCGGCGGTGCGATCAACAACGGTGGCATCGTCCTCAAGTGGGCCGGTGCGGCGCTCGCCCCGGATCTCGGCGAGCACTCCGAGGAGGATCTGGTCGCCCTCGCCGCCCGTGCGCCGGCCGGCTCGGGTGGGCTCATCATGCTGCCGTACCTGCACAGCGAACGAGCACCACACTGGAGCGCGCTGCCGCGCGGCGCGTACGTGGGGTTGACCCACGCCCACCGCCGCGAGCACCTGATCAGGGCCGCCATGGAGGGGGTCTGCCAGCAGCTCGCGCTGGTGCTCAGCTCGGTGCGTGCGGCCGGCAACGAGGTGCACGAGGTCCGGGCCAGCGGCGGCTTCGCCCGCAGCGGCCTGTGGCGGCAGATGCTCGCCGACGTCCTCGGCCTGCCGGTGAGCTTCCCGGCCGGGCACGAGGGGTCGAGCTTCGGTGCGGCGCTGCTCGGCATGCAGGCGCTCGGGCTGATCCCCAGCATCGACGTTGCGGCCGACCTCGTGCGAATCGAGGAGACGGTCCGCCCCGATCCGGCCGCCGCCGCCACGTACGCGGCGCTGCTGCCACTCTTCGCCGAGCTGTACGACGCGCTGGTGCCCGCCTTCACCTCGATGCGCCGGCTCGCACCCGGCCTACCCACCGACCCTGACCCATCCAGGTGACCACTGCCGGCGCGGCCTGCGGTCAGGGTGCTTCGACGCCGGAGATCAGGTAGCGGTGCACGTCGGCGTCGAGGATGGCCGTGCTCTGCACGTCACTCGGCCCGGAACCGCGGAACGCCGCCAACTGCTCCGGGGACTCCCAGCGTTCGTAGACGTGGATCCGGCCCGGTTCCAGAGGATCCGCCGCGAGCAGGAAGTCGAGGCAGCCGGCGGTGGCGCGCGCCTGCGCGATGACCTGGACGCAGTCGGCCAGGTAGGCGTCGCGCGCTTCCGGCTCGACACGGAGACTGCCGGCAATGATCAACATGGACTCTCCCCTTGGACCGGAGTGCTGCTGATGCGCGTGATACCGCAGAGTCATAGTTATACCTCTGGGGTATATCGCTTCTGGGGACATCGCCGCTCGGACGGGTGACGCCGCTCCCGCTGGCCTCACCCGCCCCTAACGCTTCATATCGTGCAAACGTGAGAAAAAGCGACAAGAGGCGCTCATCTTCGTTGCCGTGGTTCCCTGTCCGCGTACCCCTGAAGTGGCTGACGGCGACGGTCGCGCTCGCCGTGGTCGCGACGACCGGGCCGGCCACCGCGGACGGCCCGGACCACAGGCCCGTCGCGGAGCCGACGCACCAGAGCGAGCCGGGGTACGCGGCAGAGCCCGGCGACGACCAGAGCGACGAGCCCGGTGCCGAGCCGACGCCGGAGCGCGCGCCGACCAGCGAGGTGTCCTGGTTGTCGTTTCCCGGTGGGGTGTTCGCGGTCGACTCGCTCGGGCACACCGTGCGCTACCGCGCCTGCGACGGCGACACTGGCCGGGTTGCCGATCCGGCCATGCGGGTCGCCGCCGGGGTGGCCAGCGGTGAGGTCGTCGTCGGGGGTACGGCTTACCGCTACCGGGTGCCGCTGGTCGGCCGCAGCGAGGGCACACTTGAGCTGATCCGACGGCACCGCCCGCCAATCGAGCTGACCGGAGTGGTGGTCACCAGCCCACAGCCGCCCACCGATCCGGTCGCGGGAGCCCAACTGTTCCCGCTCAGCGGGCAGCTCGCCCGGGTCGTCGCCGATGCGAGCCTCAACCCGGCCGGGGTCACCGTCCGGGACCTGTCCGGCCGGTACGGCGACCAGCAGATCGCCGTCAACGGCGCGCTCCGCCCCAAGGCGGCCAGCGTGATCAAACTGTGGATCCTCGTCGAGTTGCTGCGCAGGGTCGACTGTGGACAGGTCTCCCTCGACGACGGTGTGCTGGTCACCCCGGCGGACGTGGTCGGTGGCACCGGCCAGCTGCAGTTCGAGACCTTCCCGCAGGTGGTCACCCTGCGTCGACTCGCCCAATACCTGATCAAATACAGCGACAACGTGGCCGCGAACGTGCTGATCACCTACCTCGGCGGGTTCGCCCCGGTCAACGCGCTGATCGACTCGATGAACCAGCGGTCCACCATCCTGGCCCGCCGGATGCTCGACAGTGCGGCCGCGCAACGCGGCGAGGAAAACTACACAAGCCCGGACGACGTGGTCGCCCTGCTCGGCGCGGTCTGGGACGGCGAGATCCTCACCCCCGCCTCCCGCGACCTGATGATCGGCTTCATGCGGGAGCAGACCCTGAACACCAAGATCCCGGCGGCGTTGCCACCCGGGGTGCCGGTGGCCCACAAGACCGGTGACCTGCCGGACGCCTCCCACGACGTCGGCTACTACCTGATCCCCGGCACCGAGACCGCGGTCGCGTTCCTCACCGCCGGGCCGATGGCCACCGGCGACGAGACGGTCCGGCGGATGGCCCGCACCGTCTACGACTTCCTGGTCACCCCCACCGGCGAGGCGGTCGAGGAGTAAGCCGGCGTCAGGCGCCGGGGATGTTCGCCGGCGGGTCCTCACCGACCAGGTCGGCCGCCGGCGGCTCGGCCGACACCGCCAGCCCGAAGTCCGAGTACGTCAGGTCGAGCTGAGCGGTCTGCGACTGCTCGGCGGCCAACTCGATGCGGTAACGGACCAGCCGTCCCTGCTCGTCGACGCTCGCGGTGAACGGCACCGCCCCGACCCGGTCACCGAGCACGCCGGCAACCCCCTCGCCCAGCACCGCGCCGCTCTCGCGCAGGTCCAGCGTGCCGGCGTACTCCCGCACGCCGGTCTGCCGGACGGCCGACGCCGTGGTCAGCGTGCCGGCCAGTTTGGTGTTGTCCAAGCCCTGCAGGGCGGGCGGCGAACCCGGGGCGCCGACGTGCCACCAGGTCTTGCCGTCCCAGACCGGGACGCGGCGGTCCGGGGCGCTGATCCGTACGTAGACGTCCGGCCCGGTGGTGAGCCGTTCGATCTTCACCTCACCCGTGGGCACCTTGAGCGAGGTCGTCTCCAGACCACGCTTCGCCTTCGGGTCCCAGAGCACCACCGTGGCATCGCCATCCGCGCCGCCGGTGCCCAGGTTGAGCTTGTAGGTCTGCTCGTCGGCCTTCGTGGCGGCCGCCTTCAACACACCAGCCGGGTCGGTCGAGACCGATGACGCCCCGGCTGCCGGGCGACCCGCGTCCGGCTCGTCGCCGCCACCGACCAGGGCCCACGCAACGGCGCCGACCACCACCACGAGCGCGGCGACAGCGGCGATCAACTTCGGCTTCAGCACGGTCATCTCCCCGAGCGGGCACGCCGTCGGCCGGGTCGCCAATCGACGCTCACCGCGGTGCGGTCCGGCCAGACTAGCCGGACCGCACCGACTCACGCGCGGCTGATCGCGTTGGCGTGGATGGCCTCGTTCAGGTACACGGCCAACCCCGGGGCGATCTTCTCGAAGTACGCGGTGAACCGCTCGTCGGCCAGGTACATGTCAGCCAACCCGGTCTGCACCTCGTACGAGCACTCGTAGAACCAGCGGCTGATGATCTGCCGGTGCTCCTCGGCCAACTCCATCGCCTCCGGGCCGTCCGCCGGCGCGCCCGAGGCCATCAGCGCGACGATCCGTCGACCCCAGTCCTCGTTCTCCGCCTTGTTCCGCAGCCAGTCGTCCTTGGTGTAACGGGCGACCCGCCGGTTCGACTCCCGGTACGCCTCGGTGTCACCCCACCGCTGCTCCGCCTCGGCCTCGTACTGCTCCGGCTTGAAGTCGCCGAAGACCTCGAACCGCTCCTCCGGGGTGAGTTGGATGTTCAACTTGCTCGCCTCCATCGCGAACTCGATCGCCGTGACCATCTCCTGCAACCGCTTCACCCGTCCCGTCAGCAGCTCGTGCTGGCGGCGCAGGTGCGCGGCCGGGTCGGCCGCCGGGTCGTCGATGATCGCGGTGATCTCCTCAAGCGGGAAACCCAGCTCCCGGTAGTACAGGACGAGCTGCAACCGCTGCAGGTCCGCGTCGTCGTAGCGGCGGTAACCGGCTGAGGTCCGCCCGCTCGGCGAGAGCAGCCCGATCTCGTCGTAGTGATGCAACGTCCGCACCGTCACGCCGGCGACCTTCGCCACCTGACCCACCGTGTACGCCATGGTTTCCCTCCCTTCCGGAAACCAGGCTCCCGCCTGTCGCTACGTGAGGGTCAAGCCCGATTCTGGCCCACCATGGATGGATCGTCCGGCCGCCCGTACAGATAGCCCTGACCGCGCGGGCAGCCGATCGCCGCGACCGCCTCGTGCTGACGCTCGGTCTCCACCCCCTCGGCGACCACCGACAGGTCGAAGGCGCCGGCCAGGCGGGTGACCATCTCCACCGTGGCGTACGCCCGCTCGTCGGACCCCAACCGGGCCACGAACGACCGGTCGATCTTCAGCTCGGTCGCCGGGATGCGGTGCAGGTAGCTCAGCGACGAGTAACCCGTACCGAAGTCGTCGATGGCGATTTTGATGCCCAACTCCCGGAGCTGGTGCAGCCGCTCCAGCACCGCCTCGGTGCCCTCGATCAGCGCCGACTCGGTCAGCTCCAGGGTCAACGCCCGCGGGGCCAGCCCGGCGGCACTGGTCGCGGCGGTGACCGTGGCGATCAGATCCGGCCGGCGCAGGTGTGCCGCCGCGATGTTCACCGCCACGGTCGCCTCCGGCGCTCGCCCCCGCCAGGTCGCCGCGGCCCGGCACGCCTCGTGGATCACCCACCGGTCGATCGGCAGGACCAACCCGGTCTCCTCGGCCAGCGGCAGGAACTTCGCCGGCGGCAGCATCCCCAGTCGGGGGTGCCGCCAACGCACAAGCGCCTCGGCACTGCGTACCGCGCCGGTGGTCAGGTCGACGATGGGTTGAAACTCAAGGTGCAGCTGATCCTCGTCGACCGCTCGACGCAGGTCGGCGATCAACTCGGCACGGGAGACGGCCGACTCCCGCAACGCCGGGGTGCACGTCCGGTACGCGGACTTCCCGGCCGCCTTGGCCGCGTACATGGCGATGTCGGCGTCGCGCAACAGGTCGCTGTGCGAGGCGTGCTGCGGGCCGTACTCGGCGATGCCGATGCTCGCCGACGGGTGCACCCCGACGTCCTCGTCGCCGTCGGAGGGCCGCAACGCCTCCAACAGTCGCTCGGCAAGCCGTTCCGGTGCGACCGGTCGGTCACCGTCGACAAGCACCGCGAACTCGTCCCCACCGAGGCGGGCGATGGTGCCGTCGCCGTCCACCGCCACGCGCATCCGGGCCGCCAGACCGGTCAGCAGGGTGTCACCGGTGGCGTGCCCGAAACGGTCATTGACCTGCTTGAACCCGTCCAGGTCGAGCAGCAGCACCGCCACCGGTCGCCCCTCGCGCAGGGCCAGGCGCAGCCGCCGGTTGAACAGCAGCCGGTTGGGCAGCCCGGTGAGCTGGTCGCCGTAGGCGAGCCGGCGCAGCCGGGCCACCAGCCGCAGGTTCTCGTTGGCGGCCAACCCCTGCCGTACGGCGAGAGCCCCGAGCAACACCATCATGGTCACGAAGACCAACTGCGGCGTCTGCCCGGTGGGCCGGCGGGCCAGCACCACCGCGACGATCGCCCCACCCACCGGCAGGTACGGCAACGCCACCCGCCACCAGGGCGGCAGCGGCGACTCGGCGGTGTCGTCGGTGCCGTCGCAGTCCGGTGGAGGCGGGTTCCGGGTGGCCAGGCCGATCAGCAGGTAGCTCAGCGGCCAACACAGGTCGATCGGATGGCCGGCCGTGTAGTCGGCGCGGGCGACCAGCGACACGTAGCCGACGTCGGCGACAACCCGCAGAGTGAGACTCGCCGCGAGCACGCTCATCGGCCGCCACAGCGGACGGGCCGGGCCGGAGACCGCGACCAGGATCGTGAGCTGCATCAGGTCGAACATCGGGTAGAGCAGCCCCAGCGTGCGCGCCGGGTCGGCCAACTCGGCGGCGGCGACCCCACGGAAGACCAGCACCCAGCCGATCGGCACCAGGGCCAGCGCGACGATCACCCCGTCCAGCAACGTACGGGCCCGCCCGACCGCGGTCCGTGGCGCGGACGGCGAGTTGAGCAGTGCGGTCGTGCCGGTGAGGATGCCGAGAATGAAGACCGCCCCGACCACAGGCGTGTGCGGCAGGTCGCCGCCGACGAGCCGCTGCACCGTCCAGATCGCCCGGCCGGACGCGGCGAGCGCCATGGTGACGGCGAGCAGCGTCCAGAGCCGGCGCAGCGGTGCCGGGTGCCGACGGGCCACGCCCACGCACGCGAGCGTCGCCCAGCCGGCCACCAGCATCCCGCCGACATCACTGACCAGGGCGGCAGCGGGCAACGCGGCGAACAGCCAGACCGCCTCCAGGAGAACGACCGAGCCCGCGACGACCAGCCCGGCGCGGCTCAGCCGGGTCGGCGCGATGTCAGTGGCCAGCACGTGGCCCGCCGGTCGGCTCGTCAGGGGTACGCGCCCCCGCAGCCTGCTTCACGTCCTGTCGCGACACGGTCGCTCCGGCTCTTCGTCGTACGTGCGCCCACGGCGGACCTGTCCACGGCAAACCCCGAAAGCCTAGCCAGCGCCCGGGGTGCCCGCCAAGGTACGGACGGCCGCGCACATCAAGCCGGACCGGCCACAGAGGAGCCTTCTCGCCCGGACCGACCGCCTGTGCGCGAGGGCTCAGCGATGGACGTACCCACGCCTCGACCTGTTCCGCCGTACCATCTCCCCGGTGACCACCCCCCGCCGACGGCTGGTCGTCGCGTCCATCCTCCTGGTGTTGGAAGCGGTGTTCTTCGCGCTGTTCGTCACCGAGTCCGTGGCCGGGGCGATCGTCGCCGTCGGCTTCACCTGCCTGGCGTTGTGGCTGCACGTCGTCCTGCACGAGTGTGGGCACCTTGTAGTGGCGAAGCTGCTGCGCCTACAGGTCATCGCGGTCCGTATCGCGCCGTTCACCGGATGGCGGAGCGAAGTGTCGGTCCGGCCGGCACCGTCGGCGACCGCGTTGCCGCTGCGGATGGTGCTGTTCTACCTGGGTGGCCCGCTGACGAACCTGTGCACCGCGACGGTGCTCGGTGCCGCAACGGCGTTGATGGGCACACCGTTGACACGGGTCGCGCTGATCGGCGCGGCGCTCGCCGCGGCGCTGCTCGGGTTGGTCAACCTCGTTCCCTGGACATCGCCCCACAGCGACGGCCGCAACCTCCTCCGCTGGCTCTCGGCACCAACTGCCACCACCGCCGCGCTACGGGCGGCCTACTACCAGGAGGAGATAAACAGGACCCTGCGGACGATCACCCATGGGGAGTTTGACGACGGTCATGCGGGAGATCCGGTTCTCGACGGTAACGACCCGCGACTCGCGCTCGTTGCCTTTCAGCGGCGCTGGAGCACGGGACACGGGCATTCGACGGCGGACCTCATCGCCGACGCCGAGCGTCTCGCGGCGCTGGCACGCGCCGACAGCACTGATCCCCGGGCCGCCGCCGCGATCGGGCAGGTGCTCAGCGTTCAGTTCGGGTTGTGGTATCTGTACGCCGCGGTGGTGACCAGATCGCCGGTCGCGCACCGGGAAGTGTTGGAGATCTGGGAACTGGCCCAGCTCGGCTATCACGTGCAACCGCACAGGTTGTCTGCTCGGGTCGCCATGAGCCTGGCTCACCTGCTCAACCAGCGGCCGGAGCATGCGCGGTCGCTGGTTCTCGACGTTCAGCCCGGTATCGATCCGGCAGACCTCTGCAGCGTCGCGTTTCTCCTGCGGGCCATCGCCGAATGTCACCTCGGCAACCACGCCGATGCGGACGCCCACGTCAGGGCTGCCGGAGGCAACTTCCGGCAACTGACCCAGGTCGTTGCCGCGACCCAGGCGGCCGACCCGGTGCCGCCCATGTTCGCCCCGGCACCGATGGCGGCCACCTGACCGGCGGACGGTCAGCCACCGGCATCGGCGGCGGGCGTGGTGTGCGACGGATGTGGTCAGCGGTCGGCGGAGCGGTTCCACGGCGAGCGTGGCAACCCGGTGCCGGCCGGGGGACGGCGGGCACGCCGGGGTTTCCGCCGGCCAGGGGTGCAGGGCGCGCGTGGGGCGGTGTGCACCGGAGGGCCGGAGGACGGCGACGGTCGACGGATCAGCCAGTAGAGGAAGCCGGACATCTGTGGCTCAGCCGACCGGGAGGCGCTCGGCGTCGGACTTGGAGATCTCGTACTGCGCCGCGCAGAACGTGCACTGCTGCGCGTACCGGGTGCGGATCGGGATGAGGGGGATGAAGAAGAGGGTGAATTTCGTCGATCGGCGGGTGATCACCTGCGCGGCCTGATTGCCGCAGTGTCGGCAGACCTGCTGCACGACACCGGACCGGTCGACCTTGGTACGCAGACCAAAGATGAAGAACATCGCCCGTCAGTACCCGCTCGACCTCGAAAAGTCACCACATCCTGCCAACGGATCAGCAACCATCACCTCGAGACGCACTTTCGGGGAAACTGCTGCCTCCCGACGCGCGGAGGCAGCAGCTTCCCCGAAGTTGAGCAGATCTTGAAGCCGGTCAGCTGGCTGGCGTCGGCTCCAGGCCGGGGACTTCGGCGGGGAGCCAGATCGGCTGCCAGTCCGGCACCTCGTGGAAGCGGCGCAGCTCGGCAAACCCGGCAACCGTGCCGGTCCAGGCCGCGTACGGCGGGTTGGCCTCGTCGAAGCCGCTCTGCACGAAGGTCAGCGTGGTGCGGCCGTTGGACTCGGCGAGCTCCCAGCTCGTGACGCCGACGGGGCCCCAGTCGACCGACATCTTCCGGCCCGGCTCCAGGTCGACCACCTTGGCGGCGTAGCCGGCGTCGAAGCCGCCCATGGCGTACCGACCGCCGGCCCAGGGCTCGATGCCGATCGGGAAGCCGAACCAGGCGCTGGCCTGCTCCGAGTCGGTCAGCGACTCCCACACCTTGTCGGCGGGGGCGGCAATGACCAGCTCACCGTGCAGGTCAGCGGAGGTGAAGTCGGTGCGGGGCAGCACCGACCGGCCCTCCAGATGGGCGGCCAGGTTGGCGATGGCCAGCGCCCAGTACGTCTGGAGCACGCCCCGGATGCTGGAGCCGCTCATCGCCTCGGCGAAGTCGAAGTGGCTCTGGGTCAGCGTCAGCACAGTGCTGTCCGCGCCCTCGGCGGTGAGCTGGAACTCGGTGGTGGTCTCCACCCCGTCGAGCAGCCAGCCGAAGCGCACCGTGTCGTCGTCGGCGTGCAGCAGCCGCTGGTGCGGGGCGTCGCCCTCGGGCGTGTAGCGGCCCCAGAACTCGTACCGCTGGGGCAGCTCGACCTTGGCGTGCTCGGCCAGCCAGACACGCAGCTCGGCCGGGTCGGTCAGGGCCTTGCGGACGCGCCCGGTGGACGCGGAGAGACGGGCCTGCACCTTCAACGGTTCAGTCATGATCTTTTCCTTTCGGATAGCAGGCGACGGCGAGCTTGAAGGCATCTCCAACGCTTCCGCCGTAGCGGGTGAACAAGTCCTGAAGTGCGGTTTGCAGGTCGTGCAGGAACTGCGGGCGAAGCTCTGCCGGCACCCGGATCTCGCCGGAGACACCGACCGAGGGCAGCTCGGGTGCCGTCCGGTCCAGGGCGGCGACGTCGGCCTGGACCTCTTCCATCAGGTCGAGCAGGTAGCCCAGGCTCAGCTCGTCGCTGGCCCGGCGCAGCCCGATCCGGCCGACGAGCCGTGGGGACAGCCAGTACGACCGGGCGGCCGCCTGGTAGATGCCCTCGGTGATGCCGCGAACCTTGCGTTCGTTGACCAGCTCAACGAGGCCGGCCGCGACGAGCTGCTTGACGTGGTAGTAGACGCGCTGTGGCGTCTGGTCGAGTCGGGCCGCGACCTCGGTGCAGGTGCGCGGTTCGGCCAGTTGCCGCAGCACCTCGACGCGCTGCGGCTTGAGCAGGACTTCGGCCTGCTCGATCTGCTCCAGGTACAGGACGTCTCTCATGGCAAAACCAGTTTGTACGTACAAAATTTGTTTGTCAATCGGTTCACCAGAAGCCGCGCCGACTTTTTTCGACGCGGCTTCAGGCAACGGTCAGCAGGTGATCAGGGCAACCAATCCGGTCGCAGCGGGTAGCCGCTCACGCCGTCCGGGCCGTTGTGGGTGGCCAGCACCTGGTGCAGTTGGATGCCGTTGCGCTCGAACGCCATCCGCGACCCGGCCATGTACAGCCCCCACACCCGGGCAGTGCCCGCGCCCACCTCCGACACGCAGAAGTCCCAGTGATCGACCAGGTTGCGACACCAGGCGGCCAGCGTCAGCGCGTAGTGCTGGCGCAGATTCTCCTCATGGTGCACCTCCAGCCCGGCGTCGTGGATCTCGCTGATCAGCCGGCCCGGGCCGGCCAACTCCCCGTCCGGGAAGACATACCGGTCGATGAACGCGCCGGAGCGATGCGGTGCCCGATTGTCCGCGCGGGTGATGCAGTGATTCAGCAGCCGACCCCCCGCGCGCAACCGCGACCGTATCGCCCCGAAGTAGGCCGGATAGTTACGCACCCCGATGTGCTCGGTCAAGCCGATCGAGGAGATGGCGTCGAACCGCTCCGCTGGCGCGTCCCGGTAGTCCATGTGCCGCACCTCGGCCAGCCCGGTCAGGCCCTCCCGCTCGATCGCCGCCTGCGCCCAATCGGCCTGCGCCTTCGACAGGGTCACCCCGAGCGCCTTCACGCCGTACTCGCGGGCGGCGTGCCGGACCATCCCACCCCAGCCGCAGCCCACATCCAGCAGCCGCATGCCCTTCTTGAGCGCCAACTTGCCGGCGACCAGGTCGTACTTCGCAGCCTGAGCCTGCTCCAGCGTGTCGTCCGGAGACCGGAAAACCGCGCAGGTGTACGTCATCGACGGGCCGAGCACCTTCTCGTAGAAGGCGTTGGAGACGTCGTAGTGGTGCGAGATCGCCGTGCTGTCGCGGACCCTCGAGTGCCGCAGCCCGTTCACCACCCGCTTCCACCGCGGCTGCGCCTCCTGCGGTGGCGCCGGCGGCGGCATCAGCCGCTCCCAGCCCAGCCCACGGACCAGCGCCAGCCCCTCGGCCAGCGACGGTGGGCGCAACCGCAGCTCCTCCTTGAGCACCCGCAACGCCTCGTACGGGTCGCCCGGGTGCACCCCCTGCAACGCCAGGTCGCCACTGACGTAGGCCCGGGCCATGCCCAGATCCCCGGGGGCGGTGAGCAGGTACGACAGCCCCCGCTCGGAACGGATCGCCAGGGTGATGCCGGCGTCGGACGGGCCAACGGAGCTGCCGTCGTACCCGGTGATCCGCACCGGCAACGGGCCCGTGGTGACCGCGCGGACGATATCCGCCACGGTCGGACCCGTGCGCCGGCCACCCGCCGGTGGGGTGGCGGGGACGCTCGCCGCCCCCTGATCTCTGTCGGTCAGGCTCATGCTCGTGCTACCGCCTTTTCGTACAGTCCCGTCAGCCGGTGGTCCGGGTCGTAGCGGTCTTTCACCGCGCGCCACGTGTCGCCGCCGTACAGGCGATCGAAGGCGTCCCGGTCGTAGTACGCGTCGGAGTAGAGCGACTTGTGCCCGCCCGACTCCGACACCCTGCGTTCGATCGTGCGGTTGACGTCGCCATCGGCGGCGCCCGGCGCGATCGGCACGCTCCCCCAGAACCCAATGTTGACGTAGTCCAACCCCGGCCGGAGTGGATACAGCGGCCAAGACCGCGCCGAACCGGCACCCGCCGGCTCACGCAAGCGCAACGGACACAACCACACCGGGTTCATCCCCACCGCGCCGGCGAACCAGCGCAGGAAGTCGGCTGTCTGGTCCAGCGGGATCTCCACGTCCTGCACGACCCGCTCCCGGGCCGGCTGCCCACGCAGCCGGTCGATCCGAGCCGCCACCTGGTGCCGGTGCTCAAGCCGGACCAGCCGGTGATAGAAATCGCTGCGCCGGTAACGCGCCGGCCAGAGCCTGCGCACGACCGGGTGCTGCGCGCCGAACGCCGCCGAGCACCAGAACCAGTCGGTGTCCCAGCGCCAGAGATAGTCGTACGCGGTGAGCACGTCCCGAGTGCGCTGGCGCAGTGACCGGTAGTAGATCCCCTGACCGGTGTAGTCGCTGGGCGGGCCGGCAGAGTCGGTGAACGCGGCAAACACCAGGTACGCCTCGCCGGGGCTGAACATCACGCCGTCCATCGCGTCGACCGGCTCGCCGGCCCAGGACCGGGTCGCGCTGACCTCGGCGATCGCGTCGGTGAGCGCCTCCAGTTGGGTGAACCGGACGTTGCGCAGCGCCACGTACCGACCGACCGGTTGCAGCTCGATGCGCAACCGGGTGGCGTAACCGAGGCTGCCCAGCGAGTTGGGGAACGCGGTGAACAGGTCGGCGTGCTCGCCGTCGGGCCGGGCGGTGACGATCTCGCCCGAGCCGGTGAGGATGTCCATCTCTCGTACCGACTCGTGCGGCAGGCCGTTGCGGAACGAGGTCGACTCGATCCCGAGGCCGGTGACCGCGCCACCCAGGGTGATGGTGCGCAACTGCGGCACCACCAGCGGCATCAGCCCGTGCGGCAGTGTCGCGTCGACCAGGTCCTCGTAGGTGCACATGCCCTGCACGTCGGCGGTGCGCTCGGTCGGGTCGACCGACAGCACGCCATTCAGGCCACTCACGTCGAGCCCTGGAGTCCGGGGAGCGGACCGGGGACGGAACAGGTTGGAAGTGCGTTTGGCCAGCCGGACAGGCTCGCCCGTGGGCACCGCGGCGTACGACCGTCGCAGCGTGTCCACCGCTTGATCATGGTCAATGGGGTGATCCACACGCTCAGCGCGCATGTGATCACCTTACGCTCGTACTCAGGAAACCGTGGGATGTCGACGGTGGCAGTTTCCCGTCCGGTGGCAGGCGTGGCGGTTACCGTGACGGGCATGCCATCGCCCGCGATCATCGCCCTGGACGCCGCCGGACTGACGTATCGGCTGGTCAGCCATGGTGCGGTCGACAGCCTCGCGGAGGCCGCCGCAGTTCGGGGCGTGACCATCCCCGATGTGGTCAAGACGATCGTGGTCCGCCAGAGTGGAAATCATCACCTCTTCGTGCTCACCCCCGGCGACCGGGTGATCTCCTGGCCCAAGCTGCGCACCCTGCTCGGCGTGCACCGACTCTCCATGCCGGACGCGGTGGGCGCCCTGGCCGCCACCGGCTACGAGCGCGGCACCATCACCCCGTTCGGCGCGAGCACGGCCTGGCCGGTGATCGCCGACGAGCGACTGCGCGGCCGGGAGATCACCCTGGGTGCCGGTGAACGCGGCCTCGCCATCGCGGTCGACGCCGACGCCGCGATCGCCGCCCTCGACGCCACCGTGGCCGACGTGACCGACCCGCAACCCACTCGCTGAGCCACGGCACCAGCCACCGCGCCGTCTGGCTGGCTCCGGTGCACTGTCGTGGGTGAGGATGGCGCCTATGTCCCCGCCCGACGAACGCCCCGACCCCGCCGGCACCGTCTACGGCGGTCGTCAGGCACCCCGCCCTGGCCCGCTGGCCGATCCGCTGCTGCGGGTAGCGCTGGCGGTCGGGGTCGTTGGCGTACTCCTGGGGGTCGTCTTCGCCACCGGCCTGCTCGGCGGCGACGACGAGCCGGTGGAGCCCTCGACGGTCGGCTCGTCGTCCAGCGCTGCGGCACCCACCGGTCCGGCGGCCGAGCCGAGCGCCTCCGCCGAGCCGTCGCCGACCCCGTCGGCCACCCCGTCGGCCACCACCGGAAGCGCGCCGGCCACCGGGCCCCGGGTGCTCAAGACCGCCTCGGGGCTCTGCCTGGGGCTCGACGGCGACGGCGAGAAGGCGGAAGCCGAGTTGGCGGCCTGCACCGGCGGCCCCGAGCAGCAGTGGGTGGTCACCCCGATCGGCGCGGACGCGCTGACGTTGACCAACGCCGCGCACGGGCAGTGCCTCGACGTCGAGGGTGGCAGCGGCGACGACGGCGCACGGTTGCAGCAGTTTCCCTGCCACGGTGACGCCAACCAGCAGTGGCGGCTGAGCCCCACCGGCAGCGGCCCGGTGCTGTTGGTCGCGGTGCACAGCGGCAAGTGCGGGCAGGCCGACGACGACGGCGCCGAGGCCGGGGACGACGTCCGGCAACGACCCTGCGACGGCCGGCCGGCCCAGCAGTGGACCCTGGGCTGAACGCCTGGCCCAGGCCGTCTCAGCCTTGGAACCTCCAGGCCTTCGGCGCGGTCGCGGCGGCCAGCACGGCATCCGGCACCGGCCGGCCCGGTCGCCGGCGCAGCAGCAACGACAGCCCTGCGACACCGATCGAGAGCGCGCCCGCCACGTACCAGGCCATCGCGTAGTCGCCGAGCCGGTCCCGGACCAGCCCCGCACCGGTCGCGGCGACCGCCGCGCCGAGCTGGTGGGCGGCGAACACCACGACCGGCGTCATGATCGACACGACATCGCCGACGTGGCGGTATCCCGCTCGCTGGATACCCCCATGTCGGCGATGTGGAGTTGATCATCGCCCCAGCGGCCGCTCCGGGACGTCCAGAGGCGGCCGAGGTCGGCCGGGGCACGGCCGAGGGCGGCCGGCGGGCGGCCGAGGGACGTCAGGGGGAGCGCCGCCCGGCCGACTCGGGCACCGCCCGATTAACCCGGCTCAGCTGCGGAGAAGGTGAAGTTGGGCCTGATGCTTGGGTAGGTGGACCCGGGCGTGCAGATCCAGGGTGCGCGACCAGGGCAGCGGCTCGTCGACGATCAGGTCGAAACCCTCGCGCAGGTGCGTCTCGACCGGGGTCTCGGCAGCCAGGCCGAGCTGGTCGACCAGCCCGCACAGACGGTCGCTGGTTTCATGCAGCAGAGCGGTCAGGCCACGCATGCCGCCCTGCTCGGCGGCCAGCGCGTCGAGCTGCGGGCGGTGCATGTCCTCTTCCAAGTCGTAGTAGGCAAACGGTGACCCGGCCAGCAACGCCTCGGTGGCCTGGATCATCAGCTCGTCGTTGGCGACCAGATGCGCGACGACCTGCTCAGCACCGAGCTGCCCCTCCGGAGCCGGACCGAACCCGCCCGCGTCGACCTCCGCGAGCAACGCGTCGTACGCCCGCCGCAATCCCCCGTTCTCCACACGTCCCAGTCAACCCCGCCCGCGGCGGATTAGCGGCGGGATTGGCGGGAGCGGAGGTAGTCGCTGACCACGTACTCGCCGAGGTCGTCGGTGTCGGGCGTGAACATGCGGCCTCGGCTGCGGCGCGCCACCGCGTCGACGAAGCGCCGCAGACCCGGGTCGTCGCCGAGCATGAACAGGTTGATCGTCGCGCCGTATCTGCTGAGCCGGTCCACCTCACGAACCGTCGCCTCGATCGTCTCCGGCAGTGGCGGCCAGTGGAAAAGCGCTTCCCCGTCGTCCGGGTCCAGATGGGCGGTGGGCTCCCCGTCGGTGACCACCAACACCACCGGCTCGGCGTCCGGGTGCCGACGCAGGTGCCGACCCGCCAGCCGCAGCGCGTGCTGGAGGTTGGTGCCCTGTTCCATGTCCGGTTCCGTGGCCGCCAACTCCTGCTGGGAGAGCGTCATCGCCTCCCGGCCGAAGCCCACGATCTGCAGAGCGTCCTGCGGGAAGCGCGTCTCCATGAGGTGCGCCAGCGCCAAGGCGGTCTGCTTCATCGGCCCCCAACGACCCTGAGAGATCATCGAGTACGACAGGTCGACGCAGAGCACCACCGCGGCCGAAGCCCGCTTCTCGGTCTCCACCACCTCGAAGTCGTCCACCGCGAGCTGCACCGGGACCGTCGGCCCGGCCCGGCTGACCGCCCGGGTCAGCGTCCGAACGACGTCCAACGGCTGCTCATCGCCGTACTCCCAGGGTCTGGACGCACCGCTGACCTCGCCGGCGGCCCCCGCCGAGCGCAGGTCGTGCTGGCCGCGCGGCCCAGCGGTCAGCTCGGAGAAGACCCGTCGCAGCGCCGTCCCACCGAGACGGCGCAGCGCCTTCGGACTCAACGTGAGCCCCTCCGCGTCCCGGCTCACCCAACCCTGCCGGCGCAGCTCCCGCTCCAGATCGCGCAGCCGGCGAACGTCATCGGCCGCGTCCCGGCCCAGCGTGCGGGCCACCGCGTCGACGTCCACGTCGTCCAACGTGGCGCCCGGGTGTTCCTGGTCGAGCTGGTCCAGCAGGTCGTCCAGCTCGCCGATCTCACCCAGGGCACCGGCCGCGTCGGCGTAGTCCAGCGGCTGATCGCCGCGGACCCGCTCGCCGCGCCCCCAGCGCAGATCCGGGCGCAAAGCCCGCAGGTTCGCGTCGAGCGCGGACAACTCCCCCGCGAGGCGGTCGCCGAGCGACTGCTGCATCAGACCGGCCAGCTCGGCGCGCTGCCGGTCGGAGAGCGAATTCATCAGCCGCTCACCGGCCGCCGAACGGCGGGCCAGCACGTCGATCAGCTCGTCGACGGTCTCCGGCTGCTCCGGAAAGAAGTCGCCGTGTCGGCGCATGAACTCGGC
This sequence comes from Micromonospora sp. DT201, assembly GCF_049841575.1. Lineage (NCBI taxonomy): Bacteria > Bacillati > Actinomycetota > Actinomycetes > Micromonosporales > Micromonosporaceae > Micromonospora > Micromonospora sp. DT201. The sequence goes on from NZ_JBNCKP010000018.1 coordinate 130,168, forward strand.
GAACGCGTCGGTGGTGTCCTCCGCGCGGCCGTGCTGGGCCAGCAGGTCGTTCAGGTCGCTCATCATCTCGGCCAGCCGCTGCTGGGCGGCCGGGTCGGCGGATGCACGCACCGCGTCGCGCAGCCCGGCGAACCGCTGGCCGAGCACGTCGTCACGGAGCTGATCGAGGATCTGCTGATACGACCGGCGGGCGTCCTCGCTGGCCCACCGATAGCCGGACAGCTCCTCCACCGCCCGCGCGGTCGACCGGGGCAGGCTGTCCAGCACCGACTCGGCAAACCGCGCGTCGTCGCCGTCGCGGTCCCGCAGTTCGTCCCGCTCGGCGGCGAGAGCCTGGTCGAGCAGCGCCTGCGCCCTGGTCACCGCGCCATCGAGGTCACCACGACGAAGCGCCTCACGACGCAGCCGCCGAGCCCGGGCGGCCAGGTCGTCCAGCCCACCCCGCCCCTGCGGGCCACGGCGCAGCAGGTCGCGCAGCGCCTCCCGCAGGCTGCCGCCGGCCAGCACCTCGGCGCCGACCGCGTCCACCGCCCCGCGCACGTCGTACGGGGGTGCGAGCGGGTCGGGCCCGCCGTGCCATTGCCCGTACCGGAACCTGTTGCCGGCCACGGTCAGCCCCGGCCGCCGTAGACGGTGCGCCCCGAGTCGGTGACGTCCTTGCCGAGCCTTCGGGTCAGGTGCAGCCCCTCCAGCACGAACTCGACGGCAGCCGCCGCCTCCTCCGGGGTGGGCGCGTCACCCAGGCCGAGCCGATCGAGGACCTTCGCCAACCCGGGCACGGTGCCCACCTGGCGCAGCAGTTCGGCGGCGCCGACCAGCTCCCCGGTCTCGATCGCCGCGCCCTCCTCGACGAGGGCGGTGAACCCGGACAGGTCCAGCCCGGCCAGGTGTGCCCGGAACGTCTCGGCGGTCGCGGTGCGCAGCAGGTGGGCGAGGACCTCGATCTCCCGTCCCTCCTCGCCGCTCTCGAACTCCACCTTGCCGCGCAGGGTGCTGGTCACCGACACCGCGTCCCCAACCCGCGCCACCGCAGCCTCGGGGCGTCCCTCCGGGGTCGGAGAAGCGGCGAGCAGGCCGGCGCGGCGCAGCGCAGCGCCAGCGACCGTCTCCGCGGCGGCGATGGCGAACCGGGCGGAGACGCCGGAGCGCGGGTCCACCGACGGCGACTCCCGCACCGCGCGGGCGAACCGGGCCAGAACCTCCAGCACGTGCTCCGGCACCTCGGCGACCAGATCGGCCTCCTGCCGGATCAGCGCCAGCTCCAGCTCCAGGTCGACCGGGTAGTGGGTACGGATCTCCGCGCCGAACCGGTCCTTCAGCGGGGTGATGATCCGGCCCCGGTTGGTGTAGTCCTCCGGGTTGGCGCTGGCCACCAGGAGCAGGTCCAGCGGAAGCCGCAGCTGGTAGCCACGAACCTGGATGTCCCGTTCCTCGAGCACGTTGAGCAGGGCCACCTGGATCCGCTCGGCCAGGTCGGGCAGCTCGTTCACGGCGAAGATGCCCCGGTTGGTGCGAGGGACCAACCCGAAGTGGATGGTTTCCGGGTCGCCGAGGGTCCGGCCCTGGGCGATCCGGATCGGGTCGACGTCACCGATCAGGTCGCCGACGCTGGTGTCCGGAGTTGCCAGCTTCTCGCCGTAGCGCATCGAGCGGTGCAGCCAGCCGACCGGCTGGTCGTCGCCGGCCTCGGCGACGAGGGCGCGGGACGCGGGGGTGAGCGGGTGCATGGGGTGCTCGTTGAGCACCGAGCCGGGGATCACCGGGGTCCACTCGTCGAGCAGTGCGCCGAGCGAGCGGATCAGCCGGGTCTTGCCCTGGCCGCGCTCGCCGAGCAGCACCATGTCGTGCCCGGCGAGCAGTGCCCGCTCGACCTCGGGCAGCACGCTGTCGTCGTAGCCGACGATGCCGGGGAAACGGGCCTCGCCGGAGCGCATCCGGGCCAGAAGGTTGTCGCGGAGTTCCTGCTTGACGGTGCGGTATTGGTGACCGGCCGCCCGAAGCGCGCCGAGCGTGCCGGGCAGGTCGGCCGGTGGAACCGGGATTACCGGGGTAGGCGCAGTCACCCGCCCCACGCTAGCTCACGTTTGAAAGGGGCCCGCTGGGACTGCTCAACCCGAAGGGGTGACGAACCCGGACTCGTAGGCGGCGATGACCGCCTGGGTACGGTCGCGGACGCCCAGCTTGGCCAGCACATTGCCGACGTGCGTCTTGACGGTCTCCACCCCGACCACCAGGTGGGCGGCGATCTCCGGGTTGGACCGCCCGGTGGTCATCAACCGCAGCACCTCGGCCTCCCGTTCGGTGAGCCGGGCGGCGCACAGCCGGTCGCCGCCGGCCGGCCCGTACGCCCCGACCAGCTGGCGGATCGCAGCCGGGAAGAGCAGCGACTCCCCCGCCGCGACCACCCGGACGGCCTCCACCACTTCGGCGGGCCTGGCCCGTTTGAGCAGGAAACCGGATGCTCCCGCGCGTAGTGCCTCGTAGACGTACTCGTCGTTGGCGAACGTGGTGACCACCAGCACCCGGGGTGGGTTGGCGGACGTGGCCAGCAGGTGCCGGGTGGCCTGGATGCCGTCGATGCCGGGCATCCGCACGTCCATCAACACCACGTCCGGCCGGTGGCGGGCGACCAGCGGCGGCACCTCGGCACCATCGGCGGCCTCGGCGAGCACGCGCAGGTCGGGTTGGGCGTTGATGATGGCCTGCAGCCCGACCCGGATCAGCTCGTCGTCATCGACGATCAGCACTCCCGTGGTCATGTCGTCTCCTCGTACGGCAGGCGGGCCCGGATCAACCAGCGGTCACCGTCCGGCCCAACGGTGAGCCGGCCGCCGAGCAGCAGCACCCGCTCCCGCATGCCGTCCAGACCTCGGCCGCCCCGGCCCGGGGGTGCGCGATCAGGGCGGCCCACCGCGTTGACCAGCTCCAACTCCATCGCGTCGGAATGCAGCTCCAACCGCAGCGTGACCGGTCCGTGGCCGTACCGGGCGGCGTTGGTCAGCCCTTCCTGGACGATCCGGTAGCCCTCCCTGGAGACTGCGGCAGGCACCCGCGCCGGGTCGCCAGCGCGCTGCGCGTGCACCGCCAGCCCGGCCGCGCGGGCGTCGGTGACGAGCCGGTCCAGGTCGGCGAGGGTACGCTGCGGCGCCACCGCCCGGGGGCCGCTGCTGGTCTCCCGGAGCAGCCCGAGCACGTGGTCCAGTTCGTCCATCGCGGTCCGTCCGGTCTCCTCGATGGCGGTGAGCGCCCGCCGGACGAATTCCAGGTCGGTGTCGAGCACCTCGCGGGCGGCCCCGGCCTGGAGGGTGGCCACGGTCAACGCGTGGCCGACCGAGTCGTGCAACTCCCGGGCCAGCCGGTTGCGTTCGGCGAGCTGGGTGGCCTGCGCCTCCAGGGCGGCGATCCGCTCCGCCTGAGCGGGGCCGAGCAGCACCGGCGCCATCGAGGTGGCGAGCGCGCCGAGCCCGGCGACGGCGTAGACGAGGCCGACCAGCAGAGCCACCCCGGTCAGGGTCAGCCAGCCGCCGTCCCGCCCGTCGAGCGGCCCGAACTGTTTCCGGCTGATCATCTCGGTGCCGATGCCGAACTGCTGGGCGATGAAGGCCATTGCCATCGGCAGGGCGCCGAACAGCGCGACGGTCACCAGAGCGCCGACGATGAGGTGGGTGGCGATCCAGAGTGCGCTGCGCAGCCGGGTTGCCCGGTCGCCGCGATGCCTCAGTGCCGGCTCGGGCAGGTCGACGCCGAGCAGCGCCCGCACGGCGGCGATCTCCAGGGCCCGGCTGCCGTCCAGCAGCACCGGCACCGCGGCGATCAGCACCGCGATCACCAGCAGCGCGTACACCGGCGGGCGGGGGATCTCCCGGTCGGCGAGCAGTTGGGCGAACGTCACCACGAGCAGCCCGTACGGCAGCGCCAGCACTCCGCCCAGCAGCAGGAACACGCCGCGCCGCCAGGTGCTGCCGGCGACCAGCGGCGCCAGCGCCGCACGGAAGGTCATCCCGACATTCTGCTGCCGAGGTGGGCCTGGACGAATCCCCCGAGCCGGGGAGATCTCAGCGGTGGTCGGCGACGTACTGCTGGGGGTCCTTGTCGCGGAACGGAAGGTTACGGCCGTTCTTGTGCTCGCCGTAGAACGTCAGCCAGCGTTGGCCCAGCTCGGCGCGAAGCTCGGCGCTGGCGTGCCGGCGGAAGTCGGGCAGCGCCTCGTCCTCCTCCTCGGCCAGGTGTTCGCTGTTCTCCCGGCGGGCCGTGCCGACCGCCGCCCACCACTGCTCCGAACCGACCGGGTGCACCTTCGCCTCGGCGATGGCGTCCCGGATCTTGTTGTGGTCGCCGATCGCGTCGGCGGTCTCGTCCTCGCCGTCGTCGCCGTGCTTGACCAGGTGCGGATAGAGGATCGCCTCCTCCGCCTCGGCGTGGATGTCCAGGTGCAGGGCGAGGGCGTCCCAGATGGCGAGCAACTCCTGCTCGTCGCGGGCGTCGTCGAGGCGGGCGAAGCCGCGCCGGAAGGCGGCGTGGTCGTCCAGGATCAGTGCGGTGATGTCGTCCACTGTGCTCACTTTCCTGTCTGGCCGGCGAACCGGGCACGCAGCATTCTGGGCATCGCGGCGAGTCCGGTGACCGGGCGGAAACCTTTGGCGGCCTCGGCCAACGCCGCGTACTCGCCGTCGGCGAGGTCGATGTCCGCGGCGGCGGCGTTGCGTTCCATCTGTTCCACCCCGGACGCACCGGGGATCGCCAGTACGTTCGGGTGGCGCAGCAGGTAGGCGAGGGCGATCTGACTGGGGGTGGCGTCGTGCGCGTCGGCGACCTGCCGCAGCGTCTCGATCAGCGTGGTGCCGCGTTCCAGGTTCTCCGGCAGGAAGTACGGGTTGGCTCGCCGGACAGCGCCGGTCGGCGGGTTCTTCGCGTCGTAGCGGCCGGAGAGGAAGCCCTGCGCCAACGGGCTGTACGCGATGACGACGCGGCCAGCCTGCCGGGCGTACGGCAGCAGGTCCTGCTCGGGCGCGCGGTCCAGCAGGCTGTAGCGGACCTGGTTGCTGAGCACCCGCCGGCCGAGCGCCGCCTCGGCGACCTGCCAGCGGCGCAGCCCGTAGTTGCTCACCCCGACCTCGCCGACCAGCCCCACGTCCTGAAGCGCCCGCATGCCGCGCATGGTGGCGTGGTCCGCGACCAGCGGGTTGGGCTGGTGCACCTGGTAGAGGTCGATGCGCGTGACGCCGAGCCGAGCCGCCGAGGCGACCGCCCGCTGCTGCACCACCGCGGCCACCGGCAGCACGGGCAGGATCTTGGACGCGATCACCACCTTGGGCCGGTCGTCGCCGAGCGCCGCGCCGAGGATCCGTTCGCTGCGCCCAAAGGCGTAGATCTCCGCGGTGTCGAAGACGGTCACGCCCAACTCGACGGCCCGCCGGACGATCTGCGCCGCCCGCTGCTCGAAGTCCGGGCCGTAACCCCACTCGCGGGAGCCGAACTGCCAGGTGCCCAACCCGATCTTGGACAGCGGTTTGGGGGTGTCGAGCGCGATGAACCGCATGGCGTCGAAACTACCCCGATGTCCGGGTTCGCACGCCTGATCCCCAGCACCGCAGGCCAGAGCTAGGCTCATGATCGTGACTTACCTCGCCGCGGATGACCGCTACGACACCATGACCTATCGGCGCAGCGGACGCAGTGGCCTGCGACTGCCCGCCGTCTCACTCGGGCTGTGGCACAACTTCGGCCCGGACCGCCCATTCGAACGGCAGCGCGACATCGTCCGGCGCGCCTTCGACCTGGGTGTCACCCACTTCGACCTGGCCAACAACTACGGGCCGCCGCCCGGCTCGGCGGAGGAGAACTTCGGCCGGATGCTCGCCACGGATCTGAAGCCGTACCGGGACGAGCTGATCATTTCCAGCAAGGCCGGCTACCTGATGTGGCCCGGCCCGTACGGCGAGTGGGGCTCGCGCAAGAACCTGATCTCGTCGCTGGACCAGTCGCTGAGCCGGATGGGGCTCGACTACGTCGACGTCTTCTACTCGCACCGGTTCGACCCGGAAACTCCGCTGGAGGAGACGATGGGCGCGCTGGACGCGATCGTCCGCTCCGGCAAGGCGCTCTACGTGGGCATCTCGAACTACAACTCCGAGCAGACCACCCGGGCCGCCGCGATCCTGCGTGAGCTGGGTACGCCGCTGCTGATCAACCAGCCGTCGTACTCGATGCTCAACCGCTGGACCGAGTCCGACGGCCTGCTCGACACGCTGGAGCAGGTCGGCGCGGGCTGCATCGCGTACAGCCCGCTGGCCCAGGGCCTGCTGACCGACCGCTACCTGGGTGGCATCCCGGCGGACTCACGGGTGCGCACCAGCGTCTTCCTCAACGAGAGCGACCTCAGCGAGGAGAAGATGGCCACCATCCGAGGGCTCGGCGCGGTCGCCGAGCGGCGCGGTCAGTCGCTGGCCCAACTCGCGCTGGCCTGGGCGCTGCGCGACCCACGGATGACCAGCCTGATCATCGGGGCGAGCAGCGTCGAGCAGTTGGAGACGAACATCGCGGCGCTCGACAACCTCGACTTCACCGCCGAGGAGTTGGCCGAGATCGACGGCCTCCTGGGCTGAGCGGCACCCGGGCCGCCGGGTCACCAGATCCGGCGCCGCCCGGCGCGGTGGTTGCGTACCTCGCACTGCCGGCCGGCCGGGGCGGCGGCGCTGCGGCGACGCCGCCCCGCGCCGACCAGCAACGCCAGGAGCAGCACGGCGGCGAGCGGATCGACATCCCGGGTCGGGTCGTCGGCGGCCGGTCGTCAACGCTCAGCATCGACGGCGGCGGCTGCCCGGTCGGCGAGATGTCCCAGGTAGAGCAGATAGGGCACCACCAGCACGGCGAGCACCAGCACGGCCGCGATCACCGGCGGGTCACCGAAGGCGACACCGAGGATGACCGGGAGCGGCGAAGCAGCCGCCAGCAGGATGCCCGTCCGGTACAGGGGGCGGGCGACCCGACGGTGTGCCGCGTGCCAGTGCTCGGCCGACCGCAACGTCTGCGGCGTACGCACCCCGGGGCTGCGGTATCTGTTGACCGACGGTCGCAGGGCGACCCGGGCGGTGTAGGCGACGAGCCATCCGAGGAACGCGTAGACAACGGACACGAACACCCCAGGCAACACTGGACACCTCCTGACCCATCGTCCGCGATCATTGCAGGTCGGCGGGAATCCGGAGGGTGGGCGGAGCGTTTCGATACTCGGAACCGCTTGCACCGAGGAGGCAGACATGAAGGTACGTAGCTCGTTGCGTGCACTGAAGCAGAAGCCGGGTTCGGTGGTGGTCCGCCGTCGTGGCCGGGTGGTCGTGGTGAACCGCGCGAACCCGCAGTGGAAGAGCCGCCAAGGCTGATAGCCCCCGTTACCGGACATATCGCAAGCAACGCCCTGACCGGGCAGCACCGCCTGACGGCAGTGCAGTCGACTCGGACACGAGTGCCTGATCGGGACAACAGACAGCGGCCCGGTTGATTATCAACCGGGCCGCTGACCTGCGTTCACAAGGGTGGAGCCGAGGGGACTCGAACCCCTGACCCCCACACTGCCAGTGTGGTGCGCTACCAGCTGCGCCACGGCCCCTTGCCTTTGTCCCGGTCGCCCGGGCACTGGGAAACTATACACAGACCGGCCGGCATGGTCATCTCGCGGGGTCCCCCGCCGATCCGGGTCAGTTGAGCGCCACGTCCGGCGGGAAGTGGGCGACGGCCGCCATCATCCCGCCCTGCCGGCGCAGCACCATCGGCCACAGGTCATCGGGCCGGTCGACGAAGGCGTCACCGGGCAGCCCATCCAGCACAAACCAGGAGCCATCGGCGATCTCCTGCTCCAACTGGCCGCTGCCCCAGCCGGAATAGCCGGCGAACACACGGATGCCCCCGATGCTCTCCCGCAGCCGCTCCGGGTCGACCGAGAGGTCGATCGTGCCGACCGCTCCGGAGACCTGGTGGAAGCCCTTCAGCCGGCGCATCGGGTGCCGCATGCGGGCCAGGCAGATGGCCGAGTCGGGCTGCACCGGCCCGCCCTCGAAGAGCACCGCCGGGTAGCGGGCCAGGTCGCTCCAGTCGCCGAGCACATCGGCCACCGGCACCTCGGTGGCCCGGTTCAGCACCACGCCGAGCGCGCCGCCCGGCTCATGGGCGACGAGCAGCACCACCGTACGGTCGAAGTTCGGGTCCTTGAGCGCCGGAGTCGCGACCAGCAGCCGCCCGGTCATCGACTCCATAGCTCGTCCGCCGATCGCCTGGCCCTCTCCCTGCATCCCACACACCTGTCAACCGTGAGCCCGCGCCGGGGATCGGTCATCTACCGGATCCGCCCGGTGCATCGGGGTCAGCCGCGCTGTCAACGCCATGCCTGGCACCATAGCTTGCGTCCCGGGTGCTGGCTAAGGTCTGACCGGCAGGTGATCGGACAGTTAAGACGGAGGACCGATGGCACCGACGGCGGACATTGCGGTGATTGGTGGGTCGGGCCTGTACTCCCTCCTCGACGGCACCGCCCACGAGCTGGAAACCCCGTACGGGCCACCGTCGGACGCGGTGACCATCGCCGAGGTGGCGGGGCGACGGGTCGCGTTCCTGCCCCGGCACGGCCGGGACCACCGGCATCCACCGCATCTGATCCCCTACCGGGCCAATCTGTGGGCGTTGCGCTCCCTCGGCGTACGCCAGGTGTTGGCACCGTGCGCGGTCGGTGGGCTCCGTCGGGAGTTGGGCCCGGGCACGTTCGTGGTGCCGGACCAGCTGATCGACCGGACCAGCGGCCGGGTGCAGACCTACTACGACCAGGGGGCCGTGCACGTGCCGTTCGGCGACCCGTACTGCCCGAACGGCCGGCGGGCACTGCTCGCCGCCGCCGCTGGCCGGGACGTAACGGCAGTGGACGGGGGGACGGTGGTGGTGGTCGAGGGCCCGCGGTTCTCCACTCGGGCCGAGTCCCGCTGGTACGCCTCGATCGGCGGCACTGTCGTCAACATGACCGGTCACCCGGAGGCCGTACTCGCTCGGGAGCTGGCCCTCTGCTACTCCTCGATCGCGTTGATCACCGACTTGGACGCCGGGGTGCAGGCCGGCGAGTCGGTGACCCAGGACGAGGTGTTCCGGGTCTTCGCAGCCAACACCGACCGACTGCGGGACGTCCTGCTGGATGCTCTGGCGGCACTGCCCGCCGCGCAGGACTGCGCCTGCGGCCAAGCGCTGGACGGCATTACCCTGCCCTTCCCGCTGCCCTGAGCAGGCACGGACGCGGTCCGCCGGATGGGCCCGTGGGAAACACCCGAAAGGTCCGTCACATCCCGATAGATTCGGATGATCGGGAGGGCGGCCGTAATCGCCCCTGCCCGAGACGGAGGCGGGTGGCGATGGCAACGGTCCGGGACGCGACGTACGACGTGCTCCGCGCCCTCGGCATGACCACCGTCTTCGGTAACCCCGGCTCCACCGAGGAGCCGTTCCTGCAAAACTTCCCCGCCGACTTCCACTACGTCCACGCGCTGCACGAGGCGACGGCGGTCGCGATGGCCGACGGCTACGCCCAGGCCAGCGGAACACCCGCCCTCGTCAACCTGCACACCGCCCCGGGCACCGGCAACGGCATGGGCAACCTGGTCACCGCCTGGCACAACAAGACCCCGCTGATCGTCACCGCCGGTCAGCAGACCCGGGAGATGCTGCTGCTCGAACCGCGGTTGACCAGCCGCCGGCCCACCGAGCTGCCTCAGCCGTACGTCAAGTGGGCCTACGAGCCGGCCCGGGCGCAGGACATTCCCGCGGCGGTGCTGCGGGCGTACGCGACGGCGGTGCAGCCACCGGCCGGGCCGGTGTTCCTCTCCCTGCCGATGGACGACTGGGCCCAGCCCGCCGACCATCTGCCCGCACCACGAACGGTAGCCACCCGGTTCGCACCGGACCCGCAACGGCTGGACGAGTTCGCCCGGATCCTGGCGGGCAGCCACAACCCGGTGCTGGTCTACGGGCCGGGCGTGGACCGCTCCGGAAGCTGGCCGGCTGCGGTCGCGCTCGCCGAGCGGCTGGCCGCACCGGTCTGGTCGGCCCCCGCACCCGAACGCGCCGTGTTCCCGGAGGACCACCCGCACTTTCGCGGCGTGCTGCCGTACGCGATCGGCCCGCTCGCGGACGCGCTGCGCGGGCACGACACGGTGCTGGTCATCGGCGCCCCGGTGTTCCGCTACTACCCACACATACCGGGCGAGCACCTACCGGAGGGCGCCCGCCTGCTGCACGTCACGGACGACGCCGACGAGGCCGCCCGCGCCCCGGTCGGCGACAGCCTGCTCGGCGACCCGGGGCTGACCCTGGCCGCGCTGATCGACCGGGTGCCGGCGGCCGACCGGCCATCCCCCCCGCCCCGGGATGCACCGACCACGCCGGAGATCACCTCCCCGCTGAGCGCCGACGCCCTGTTCGCCGGGTTGGCCGCACACTGGCCGGCGGACGGGGTGTTGGTGCAGGAGTCACCGTCCAATCTGTCCGCGCTGCGCCGGCAGTTGCGGATCACCCGGCCGGCGTCGTACTTCACGATGGCCAGCGGCGGCCTCGGCTACGGCCTGCCAGCCGCGATCGGCGTGGCACTCGCCGAGCGGGACACCCGCCGTGGCCGTCCGGTGGTGGCGGTCATCGGTGACGGTTCGTTCCACTACTCGGTGCAGGCGTTGTGGACCGCCGCGCGCCTCGCACTGCCGGTGGTGGTCGTCGTCCCGGTCAACCAGCAGTACGCCATCCTCAAGGCGTTCGCCGAGCTGAAGGACACTCCCGGGGTGCCCGGACTGGACCTGCCGGGATTGGACATCGTGGCGATCGCGTCCGGCTACGGCTGTGCCACCGAGGTGGTCCAGACCCCCGACCAGCTCGGCGCGGCGCTCGCCACCGGGCTGCGCGCCGACCGTCCCACCGTGTTGCCGGTGCCGATCAGCACCGACGTGCCCGGCATCCTCTGAGCCGGTCCGGTAAGCCTTTGTAGTCGGCCGGTCAGCGTGGGGCCATCGAGAGTGGGGCGCCGGTGAAGACGTCCAGCACCGGCCGGGCGCCGAGCGGTGCCGCGAGGGTGACGGTGACGGGTTCCAGCTTGAGCACGGCGGGGCAGAGGCCGGTGGCTGGGGTGATGCTCCCGCCGACCACCACGACGTCGGGGCGTTCCCACACCAGTGGCGTGATTCCGCTGTCGCAGGCACCGACGCCGAGCCGCACGGTCAGCCGGGCACCGTCGAGGGCCGCGAGGTCCTGGGCGGCCACCAACCCGTCCGGCAGCGGCCGGGTTGGCGCGGTGGGCTCGGGAACCGGCGTTACCGCCGTCGACGCGACGGCGAGCCGGGCCACCGGGGTGGCCAGTTCCTTGATCGTGAACAGCCAGGCCGGGACCTGCGCCTCACCCCGGCTGGTCTGGACCGGCACGGCGCCGAACGTGACCCCGGTGACGGTGAGGGAGAGGCAGGCGGTCTGCGTCGTGCTGCTGGCCCACCCATCCGGCCCTGGTTCGACGGTGGGGCCGCCGGGGGTCGGCAGACCAGGCCGCTTCGGACGCCCCGGACAGGGCAGCGGGTCACCCTGGTCGAGCTGCCGGTACGCCTCGGCGGCGCTGACCAATGGCAGGGTCAGCCGGCCGTCCGGGAATCGGATATCGTCGCCGACCCGGGTGGGCGGGATCGCGACCTGCTCGCGGTACCACCCGGCCCGGAAGGCCGCCTCGGTGTCGGGGGTGAAGTGCGGGTCGCCGGTGAGCATTGTCGGCCCCTCCAGCGGGACATACCTCGTGCGCCAGTCGGGGCCGGGTTGCCACGCCTTGGCGACCTCGGTGGCCCGCCGGTCGAATTCCTCGGCGCGGTGCGACCGACCGCTGGGTACGCCGGAAGGATCTGCGCCACTCGAGGCGGACGGATCCGTGCCGTTCGAGGCACAGCCCGCCGCGAGCAGCAACGGGAGTACGAGCAGCAGGGCCGGTCGACGCATGTGCGGTTCGACGCCGCCGCCGACTCCCCGGTTCCCGATCGACGTTCAGGTTTCGCCACCCAGATCTGTCTGGTACGCCTCCCAGAGCAGGTCGGCACCGCGCCGCCGATGCCGGGCCAACCTCCGCAGCAGGGTTCCGGCCCGGTGCCGCAACTCGTCGGGGTTGACCTCGGGCTGCTCGGCGACCCGTTGTACCGCAAGAATCGCGGCGATGATCGCCGCGTGTTCCCGGGTCAGCAGCCGCACCCCGTGGTCCAGCCGTGGCGACTGGGTCAGCAACTCCCGATAGAGGCCGGTGGGGCCTTCGGTGACCCGGATGTGCTCGACGAACCCCTGCCCCACCGGACGCAGTCGGAGCAGGACCTCTTCGCGCCAGCGCGGCTCGGTGGTCGCCACAGCGACGGCCCGGCCGAGCGCGTGCACGTCACCGGCGAGCCCGGCCGGGCGCGGCTCACCGGGCAATCCGATGGGGTGCGGATCGGCGGACAGCGTGCTGGGGCGCGGATCGGCGGGGAGCCCAGCCGGGTGCGGGCGTGCCGCGGACGGTCGCGTGACGAGTGACGGCTGCTGGACCGGACCGGCGACCATGGCACCTCCCGCGTGGCGCTGCTACCCCATACCGCGATGGTGGGCCTGCCCGGCCGCCCTGTCCAGGGTCGACGAACGGCTCATCTGCCCCACTGGCCCCGCAGGCCCCGCAGGCCCCACTGGTCCGCCTCGGAAGGCTCCGACAGGCGGCGCAGTTGGTTGGCGACGGCATGCGCGTCGCCGTCCCGCCCGTCGACCGGTCGGCCCGTCGTGATCGCCTCGGCCAGCGCTCGCAGCTCGGACGGGGGCAGGATGCCCAGCCCCATGCCACGCAGCGGGATGGTGACGCGCCGCCCGCTCGCCTGGTCCGTGGCGATGATCGTCGGCACCCGTTGCCCACGCGCCGGGAAGTCGTCCTCCGCGTCGCGATACGAGACCTCGCCGGCGTCGATCCGGGCGGTGGCGAGGTCGACGCTGCGGCTGAGGATCGCGCCCCGCACCCGCGCCCGGCTGCCGTCCAGCCAAGCGGCCGTGCGAAGCACCCGCAGCACGAGGTATATGCCGAGCAGGACGAACGGCAGGCCGCACAGCCCGATGAACAGACCGGGCCCGGCCTGTTCCCCGCCACCGCCGGAGTCCTGCAGCACGGGTGGCAACATTCCCGGCGGCAGGTCGCGAGCCTCCTCGTAGGAGGAGAGCGGATCACCCGGGCCTGCCAGCCCGCTCAGCAGCCCGCCAGCGATCAGCGGCAGCACCACGAATGCCGCACCGACGGCCGCGATGAAGACACCACCCAGCACCGCCATCGTGCGCTGACTGGGTGAGGCGCCGACCGACAGGCGCAGCTCCTGGTTCGTCACAGGGGCAGCGTAGGCGAGGTGACCCAGGCTGCGGTACGGCCCGTTCCCGGGCCGCCGCCGTCCGACAGATGCCCCGCCAGCCCGTCCAGCAGACGAGCCAGCCCGAACTCGAAGAGCCTGTCCAGGTCGAAGTCGATGTCGTTGCGCATGGCCATCCGCAGCAGCGGCGAACCGGCGGCGGCCAGTTCCGCCAGCCGCGCCTCCTGGGAAGTCATCCACTCGTCGGTGGTCAGGCCGGTCTCGCGCTGCGCCTCGATCTCCGGCTCGATCGCCGTCGCCAACCCCCGCCCGAAACTGAAGAGCGTGAGGTGCACGTAGAGCTGGGTCTCCGAGTCGAGGCCGAGTCCGTCCAGCGCGTGCAGCACCCCGTCGGTGATCGCCACGGCGTTCGGGGTGAGCTGGGGTCGGGTGATCGACATGGCCGGCGCCAGCCAGGGATGGTGGCGGAATAGGCGCCATTCCAACCGGGCGATCCCCGCCAGATCGGCCCGCCAGCCCTCCGTGCTCGGCGGCGGCACCTCCTCCTCGCCCAACACCGCGTCGATCATGTGCAGCAGCAGCTCCTCCTTGCCTGCCACGTATCGGTAGAGCGACATCGTGGCGACGCCGAGGTCAGTGGCGACGCGGCGCATGGAGAGCTCGGCCATGCCGTCCGCGTCGGCGACGGCGATCGCGACGGCGACGATGCGCTCACGGCTCAGCTCGCCCTCGCCTCCCGGCCGCGCCGCGCCGCGAGGCCGTCGGGCGCGTTCCGGCGCCGGGACACGCGCAGGCTGCGGGGCGCTGGCTACGACGGTACCGACGCCGGAGCGCGCCTCGGTCAGCCCCTGCTGTCGCAGCGCGGCGTGCACCTTGGTGGCGGTGGCGATGGCGACGCCCCACTCCTGGCTGATCCGGCGGGCGGAGGGCACCTGGTCGCCGGGGCGCAGCTCGCCGCCGTCGATACGGCGCCGGATCTCCTCGACGATGCGCAGGTACGGCGCCTCCGGTCGGCTCATCCCGTCACCCCGGCCACGCCACCCAGCCCCTGCGCGCCGGGCCGGCGTACTAGTACGCAGGTGTCGGGTATTTCACCGTAGCGATGCGGCAGCCGACTGCCACGCAGGTGGACCGTACTAGTATCCGTACTAGTACGGTACTGCCTACCAAACGCCTGGCCAGAGCAGGTATTGCCCCGCGCCGAGCGGCCTGCATAGCCTGTACGCAACATGTTGTACACCGTACACGAGCGGGGATTGACCCATGACCAGCAAAACTGTCCTCATCTCCGGAGCCAGCATCGCCGGGCCGGCACTGGCGTACTGGCTACGCCGGCACGGCTTCACTCCCACCGTCGTGGAGGTCGCACCCGGCCTGCGCCCCGGCGGTCAGGCCGTCGACCTGCGCGGCGCCGGCCGCGAGGTGGTCGAGCGGATGGGCCTGATTCCCCGGGTACGCGAGGACCAGGTCGACGAGCGAGGCGTGGCCAACGTCGACGCGAACGGCCGGTGGGTGTCCCGGATGTCCGCCGACCTCTTCGGCGGCGAGGGCATCGTGGCCGAGATCGAGATCATGCGGGGCGACCTGACCCGGATCCTCCACGACGCCACCGCGAGTGAGGTCGAGTACCTCTTCGCCGACCGGATCACCGAACTCGACCAGGGCGACACGGGGGTGCGGGTCCGCTTCGCCAGCGGCACGGTGCGCACGTTCGACCTGGTCATCGGCGCGGACGGGGTGCACTCGGGCGTACGCCGGCTCGCCTTCGGACCCGAGCAGGAGTACGTGAAGCCGCTCGGCGGGTACACCGCGTACTTCACAGTGCCGGATCCGGGCGACCTGAACGACTGGTTCCTCATGTACAACGCGCCTGGCGGGCGGGCTGCGGGGATCCGCCCCGAGCGGGGCGGCACCGCGAAGGCCATGCTGAGTTTCACCTCCCCGCCACTGACGTACGACCGGCACGACGCTCACCAGCAGCGCCGCCTGCTCACCGACGCCTTCGCCGGGGTGGGTTGGCGGGTGCCGGCGCTGCTGGATGCGCTGCCCGACGCACCGGACTTCTTCTTCGACAGCATCTGCCAGGTGCACGTGCCGAACTGGTCGCGGGGACGGGTGACGTTGCTCGGCGACGCCGGGTACTGCGGCTCGCCGCTGACCGGCATGGGCACCAGCATGGCGCTGGTTGGGGCGTACGTGCTCGCCGGCGAGCTGGCCTCGGCTGGTGGCGACCATGGCCCGGCGTTCGCGCGCTACCAGGAGGTCATGCGCGACTACGTCCGCCAGTGCCAGGAACTGCCGCCCGGAGGGCTCGGCGGGTTCGCACCCCAGAGCCGGCTCATGATCTGGGCGCGGAACCAGTCGATGCGGATGATGGGGCACTGGCCGATGCGCGACATCCTCGCCCGGCAGTTCCAGAAGGCGGACGCCATCACCCTGCCCGACTACGCCACGGCCTCGGTTTCCCAGCCGTTGCGCAGCCACGGTTCGTGACACAGAAAAACTCCGCGGTCGCGCCCCCTGATCAACAGGAGACTCGACCGCGGCGTCTTCGGTGTGGGAAGTTGCTCCTACACCGCATTCGTGGAGGTGCCGGGAATCGAACCCGGGTCCTTCGCCGGTTTGTCAGGGCTTCTCCGAGCGCAGCTCGCTGTGCCTCTACTCGGCCCCACCGCTCACGCGAGCAAGTTGGTGTGACGGGCCCAGTCGCTGATTAATCTCGCCGCACGGACCCCGCGACCGGGTCCGATTGGCCAGCCTTCTAGCTGATGCCGGCTACTGGGACGAAGGCGTTCCCAGACCGACAGACTTAGCTACTCGCCTCAGGCGGCGAGAGCGAAGTCAGCGCGAGTGTTCTTGGCGCTTATAAGTTTCCGACGATCGATTCTCGAGACGACGTCGGCTTCCTCGGCTCGCTTCCCCTGTCGCTGCGTACGAAGTCGAAACCAGTCACCCCCTCGGCAGGCCACCGATGTGGTGGCACTGACAAGACTAACGCCTGCCGCAACCGCTTTCATCCCGAGCCCCGGGTCGGCGGGCCGACCCGGGCAAACGGGACGATTTACTCGTCCATCCCCTTGCCGCGCCGACCGGACACCCGGGCGATCTCCCGGTCCGCGTCCCGCTTGGCGAGGTCCTGACGCTTGTCGTACGACTTCTTGCCCTTTGCCAGAGCGATCTCGACCTTGGCCCAACCGTCGGAGAAGTAGACCTGCAACGGGACGATGGTCAAACCGCCCTCGCGGGTCTTGCCGACGAGCTTGTCGATCTCGCCCCGGTTGAGCAGCAGCTTACGGGTACGCCGGGGCTCGTGGTTGGTCCAGGTGCCCTGGGTGTACTCCGGGATGTGCATGGCGTGCAGAAACAACTCGCCGTCGCGCTCCTGGGCAAACGCGTCGACAAGCGACGCCCGCCCGGCCCGCAGCGACTTGACCTCGGTGCCGGTCAGCGCCATGCCCGCCTCGTACGTGTCGAGGATCGCGTAGTCGTGGCGCGCCTTCTTGTTGGAGGCGACCACCTTGCGCCCCTTTTCCCGTGGCATCGGTGCCACCCCCTCTCCGGACGTCCGTGGGCCGGGCTCACCCCGGCCGGACAACGGATCATGCTACCCGAATGACAAGGACCCTCCCGCGCCGTTTATTTCCGGGCGGGAGGGTCCTCAGGTCAGCGGCAGAACACCTAGACCCGCAGGTAGAAGCGGAGGGTGATCCAGGCGGTGGCGGCGCTGATCAGACCACCGACGCCGGCCATCAGCGGGAAGATGAACAGGATGTCGCCCCAACTGATCGGCGAGAGCAGCCCCTCCAGGGCCTTGAGTGACCCGTCGAAGAGCAGATATTTCGCCGCTATCAGTGCGACCAGGCCGAGCAGTGAGCCAATCAGACCCGCGACAACGGCCTCCAGCACGAACGGCGCCTGGATGAACCAGTTCGACGCGCCGACGAGCTTCATGACCGCGACCTCACGTCGCTTGCTGTACGCGGCGACCTGGATGGTGTTCGCGACCAGCAGCAAGGCGGCGACCGCCATCACGATGGCGGCGGCCAACGCGATGTTCTGGATCGCGGTGAGGATGTTGAAGATCTTGTCCAGCAGCTTGCTCTGGTCGACGATCTCTTCGACGCCCTCGGTGTTCTTGTACTGGTCGTAGATGTTCTTGTACTGCTCCGGGTTCTTCAGCTTGATCCGGAACGACGGGGGAAGGCTGTCCTCCTTGACGGCGCTGATCAGATCAGGCGCGTCCTGGAACATCTCCTGGAACCGCTTGTACGCCTCGGCCTTGTCGACGTAGATGACGTCGCTGACCAGCGGGTCGACATCAAGCTTCGCGTTAACCTGCTCGCGCTGCTCATCGGTGACGTCGGTCTTGAGGAAGATCGAGACTTGGATGTTCTTGTAGTAGAGGTCCTTCATGTCGTCGACCTGGCGGTACATGAGACCGCTGGCGCCGAGCATGGTCAGCGAGACCGCCATCGTGATGATCATCGCGATGGACATGGTCACGTTGCGCCACAGTCCGACCAGTACCTCGGACAGGACGTATTTCACGCGCATCGGGATTTCCTCCGGGTCTCCGGCATGAAGAGTTCGTCGTCAGGCTGCGCAGGGGTGAAGTGCTGGCTCACCCGTAGACGCCGCGGGCCTGGTCACGCACGATCCGACCGCTCTCGATCTCGACGACGCGGCGGCGCATCTGGTTGACGATGTTGGAGTCGTGGGTGACCATCACGACGGTCGTGCCGGTGCGGTTGATCCGGTCCAGCAAGCGCATGATCTCGATCGAGGTGTCCGGGTCCAGGTTTCCAGTGGGCTCGTCCGCCAGCAGGATCAGCGGACGGTTCACGAACGCCCGGGCGACGGCGACCCGCTGCTGCTCACCACCGGAGAGCTCATGCGGGTAGCGGTGCTCCTTGCCACCGAGCCCGACCAGCTCCAGCACCTCCGGCACGACCCGGCGGGCAACCGCCTTTGTCTTGCCGATCACCTCGAGAGCGAACGCCACGTTCTCGTAGGCGGTGCGGTTCGGCAGCAGCCGGAAGTCCTGGAAGACACAGCCGATGGAGCGCCGGAAGTGGGGTCGCTTCCAGGAGCGCATCGACGTGACGTCCTTGCCGTTGACGACGACGCGGCCCTTGTTGGGGGCAACCTCGTGCAGCAGCATTTTGATGATCGTGGACTTGCCGGAGCCGGATGGACCGATGAAGAAGACGAACTCGCCCTTCTCGATCGAGACGGACACGTTGTCGAGCGAAGGCCGGGACGCCTTCGGGTACGTCTTCGTCACTTGCTCAAGCTGAATCACGGGTGGTGAGTCTACGCGGTGTAACAACTGAGCCAAGCCCCACGCCCCGCCGATCGGGCACGAGTCGTCGAATCAGGCCTCTACCTGGAGATCGACGACGCGTTCCGCCCGCGAGCCGTCACGCTCAGTCGTTAGCGAGTTGCCGCTGCTTGCGCCAGCGGATCCCCGCTTCGATGAAACCGTCCAACTCGCCGTCGAACACCGCGCTCGGATTGCCGGTCTCCTGCTCGGTGCGGAGATCCTTCACCATCTGATACGGGTGCAGGACGTAGGAGCGCATCTGGTCCCCCCACGAACCGGCGGCGTTCTCCTTGAGCCCCTCCAGCTTGGCCTGCTCCTCCTGGCGCTTGCGCTCCAGCAGTCGGGCCTGAAGCACCCGCAGCGCGGAGGCCTTGTTCTGCAGTTGGGACTTCTCGTTCTGACAGGTGACCACGATGCCGGTCGGGATGTGGGTCAGCCGGACCGCCGAGTCGGTGGTGTTGACGCTCTGTCCACCGGGGCCGGAGGAGCGGTAGACGTCGACGCGTACCTCGTTCTCCGGGATGTCGATGTGGTCGGTCTGCTCGGTGACCGGCAGGACCTCGACGCCCGCGAAGCTGGTCTGCCGACGGCCCTGGTTGTCGAACGGGCTGATCCGGACCAACCGGTGAGTCCCCGACTCGACGCTGAGCGTGCCGTACGCGTAGGGCACCTTGACCGCGAAGGTGGCCGACTTCAGGCCCGCCTCTTCGGCGTAGGAGGTCTCGTAGACCTCGGTCGGGTAGCCGTGCCGCTCTGCCCAGCGCAGGTACATCCGCAGCAGCATCTCGGCGAAGTCCGCAGCGTCCACGCCACCGGCGCCGGCCCGGATGGCGACAAGCGCCTCCCGCGAGTCGTACTCGCCGGAGAGCAGGGTGCGGACCTCCATCTCCTGGATGGCCTTCGTCAGCCCGGTGATCTCCGACTCGACCTCGGTCAACACGCCCGGGTCGGCCTCGGCCTCGGCCAGCTCCAGCAGCACCTGGGCGTCGTCGAGGCCGGAGCGCAGGCTGCCCAGCTTGCTGATCTCGCCGTTGACGTACGACAGCTGCGAGGTCACCTGCTGAGCCTTGGCCTGGTCGTCCCACAGGTCGGGGGCGGAAGCCTCCTGCTCAAGGCGGGCCTTGTCCTCGTGGAGCCGGTCGAGGTTGAGGACGGCCTCGATGTTTCGCAGGGTCGCGTCGAGTTCCTTGAGCTGTTCGGCGTAATCGGCAGCGGTCACGACAGACAAGCGTACTGCGCGGGCGAGGAGTGAGCTTGCGAGCCCCGCAGGCCGACGCCAAATTGACGCCGCGCGGGCGAGGAGTGAGCTTGCGAGCCCCGCAGGCCGACGCCAAATTGACGCCGCGCGGGCGAGGAGTGAGCTTGCG
>NZ_JBNCKP010000018.1:150317-181720 GCF_049841575.1 Micromonospora sp. DT201
GAGCCCCGCAGGCCGACGCCAAATTGACGCCGCGCCACCGTGGGTCGAGCAGCTCGTTCCGTATGCGTGAACCCGCCGATCATCACCCGACGGGGGCGGATTTCAACCACGTCAGAGCCGCCTTGTGGTAGGCGACGGCGAACTCCAGCGCGCTGGCGTCGTACGTCTCTCCGTCGCGCTTGGCGTTCTTTACCTGCTCCCGGACCTGGGCGAGGGCCTCGGTGTGGTACTCGTTGGCCGAGGCGTACAGGCCCTTCAGCTGGCTGGCGGAGTGCAGGTTGCCGAAGGCCATCCGTAGCGCTATCGGGTTGCGAATGGTGTCCCGCCCCGGATTCTCCGCGAGCCAGCGGGAAAATGTCCGTTTCCCACTGGCAGTGAGTGCGTACGGCTGGCTCATCCGCGGCCCGGGCTTACCGAGCCGCACGAAACCCCGCTCGGCCAGCACCGGCAACTCGCGGTAGACCTGACTGCGGGTCATCGACCAGTACGGCGCCAGACGGCGCTCAGCGGCGGCCATCAACTGACCGCCTGTCATCGGGCCCTCATGGAGGAGGCCGAGCAGGGCCGCCGCCGTAGGGTTGACTCCGGAATCCGCCATGCCCACTACGCTGCCACTTTGCGCACCCGGCGTCCAGGATTTGCCAGTTTGCCACCCAACAGGACTTCCTAAGTGCACTGTCGGCGGCAGACTGTCCGTTGAGGACTATCGATGGATTACACCATTCGGCCGACCGCCGGCGGCGCCACGAGCGCCGCCGGCAGGTCGTCGCCGGTCAGCCCATGTGGGGGTACGTGTGGTCGGTCGGCGGCACGAAGGTCTCCTTGATCGTGCGCGGCGACACCCAGCGGACCAGGTTCAGCCAGGAGCCGGCCTTGTCGTTGGTGCCGCTGGCCCGGGCGCCGCCGAAGGGCTGCTGCCCCACCACCGCGCCGGTCGGCTTGTCATTGATGTAGAAGTTGCCGGCCGCGTACCGCATGCGCTCACCGACCGCCTCGACCACCCGGCGGTCGGTGGCGAACACCGACCCGGTCAGCGCGTACGGGGCGATCGACTCAGCCTGCGCGACCACCTCGTCGAAGCGGGCGTCGTCAAACACGTGCACGCCCAGGATCGGCCCGAAGTACTCGGTGGTGAAGGTCTCGTGGGCGGCGTCGCCGCACTCGAAGAGCGTCGGCCGGACGAAGTAACCGACCGAGTCGTCGGCGGTGCCACCGGCGAGCACCCGGCAGCTGTCGTCCCCGCCGATCAGCTCCAGCGCCGCGGTGTGCCGGGCGAACGCCTTGTCGTCGATCACCGCGCCGCCGAAGTTGCTGAAGTCGGCCACGTCGCCGTAGGTCAGCGAGTCGGTGGTGGCGGCCAGCCGGTCGCGCAGCCCACCCTCCCAGATCGAGCGCGGCACGTACGCCCGGGAGGCCGCCGAGCACTTCTGGCCCTGGTACTCGAATGCGCCACGGATCAGCGCGGTGTGCAGGGCGTCCACGTCGGCGCTGGTGTGCGCGACCACGAAGTCCTTGCCGCCGGTCTCGCCGACCAGGCGCGGGTAGCCCCGGTAACGGGCGATGTTGTCGCCGACCGTCCGCCACAGCTGCTGGAAGACCTTGGTCGACCCGGTGAAGTGGATGCCGGCCAGGTCCGGGTCGGCGAGGACGACGTCGGAGACCTCCTCGCCCCGGCCGGTGACCATGTTGATCACGCCGGGCGGCAGGCCGGCGGCCTCGAACAGCCGCATGGTGAAGTGCGCGGCGAACTGCTGGGTCGGGCCCGGCTTCCAGATCACCGTGTTGCCCAGCAGGGCCGGCGCCGACGGCAGGTTGCCGGCGATGGCGGTGAAGTTGAACGGGGTGACCGCGTAGACGAAGCCCTCCAACGGGCGGTGGTCGAAGCGGTTCCAGACGCCGGGCGAGGACGCCGGCTGCTCCTCGAGCAGGCGGCGGGCGAAGTGCACGTTGAACCGGAGGAAGTCGATGAACTCGCACGCCGCGTCGATCTCCGCCTGGATCGCGGTCTTCGACTGGCCGAGCATGGTGGCGGCGTTGAGGGTGTCGCGCCAAGGGCCGGCGAGCAGCTCGGCGGCGCGCAGGAAGATCGCGGCGCGCTCCTCGAAGGGCAGCGCCCGCCACATCGGGGCGGCGTCCTTGGCCGCCTTGATCGCGGCGCGCGCGTCGTCGTGGGTGGCGTGCGCGGTCACGCCCAGCACGTGCGCGTGCCGGTGCGGCTGCACCACGTTGATCGAGTCACCGGCGGCCATCCGCTGCTCACCGCCGATGGTCATCGGCAGGTCGATGCGCTCGGCGGCGAGCTCGGTCAGCCGCCGCTGGAGCCGGTCCCGGTCTCCGCTGCCCGGCTCGTAGTTGCGAACCGGCTCGTTGCGCGGCTCGGGAACGGAGAAGACGGCATCCATCAGGGCTCCTGGCGATCTCGACAGCAGTGGCGAAACCGGACCCGCGGGCACCGACCGGACGGCCGGACACCGGACGCTGCACCCGGGGGGCCGAGCAGCGGCGGGACCTCCTGCGATTCTTTCATGCGGCAGTGCTGGCCTCGCCTCCACCACCACCCGGATGCGAAGGACCGGCCGACGTTTCTCTCCTTACCGGCCGCCGGGGTGGGGCTGGTCGACCGTCCCCGGCTCCGGGCGGTCAGGCTTGATCCCTCCGCCGGGGACGGTCGCCCCAGCCCCCGCCGTTTGTCGCGGTCCGTGGACCCGTTGTGCTTCGCCGGGGTACGGCGCTTGGGTACTGCTGGTCGACCGTTAGCCCCTCCCGACTCAGGGGGTGTGGCTCGTTCGGTGGGGGTCGCGGTGGCCCGCGTACCCTGAATGGTCGGTGACCTGCCGCCTCGAAGGGGAGACGATGACCAAGCAGCCCGGCCGCGTCCCGGCCGCGGAGTCGCACGAGCCGGCGGCCGACGCGGCCAGCCCCAGCAGCCGCCCGCTGCCCGCGCCCGGCGCGGCGGTGCTCGCGCTGCTGACGCTCGGGTGGCTGACCGCCATGCTCTGGTCCACCCGGGAGGCCATCACCTCGGCGGCGGCCGGGGTCACCGCGATCAGCCTCTCCGCCTTCGCCCTGCCCGGCGTGATCTCGGCCGCGCTGGTCTGCGGGGCGGCCGTCGCGCTGACCGGCGGCAACCTGCTGGCCCGCCGGTACGGCGACGGAGCCACCCTGCGCTTCGCCGGCGCGATCGGCGGCGGAATGCTGGTCGGGCTGGCTGCCGCGCTGGCCATCAACCTCACCTACTTCGACACCTCGACCACCAATGTGATCGCCGGCACCACGGCCGCCGCGGCGATCATCGGTGGCGCGGTGGCCGGCGCCCGGACCGCCCCTGCTGTGGGTGCGGTGGTGACCGCCTCGCTCGGCACGCTGCTCTTCGTGGTCGCGTTCAGCCGCGCCCGGGATCCACTGTTCGACCTCTTCGGGGCCGGCGACAGTCAACAGTCGTTGGTCGACGCGGCCAAATGGGTGTCTCGCACCGAATCGCTCGTCGCCGGGGTGCTGGCCGGGCTGCTCGCCTTCGGCTACCTCAGCTGGGCACGGCGTCGGGTCGTTCGCCGTGATCCCGAGGCCCCGCCGCTGCGCTGGCCGGCGTACCTGATCGCCGGCGCTGGGCCGGGGCTGCTCCTGCTGCTCGCCGAGGTGATCATCCGGATCGGTGGCCGGTCGCTGCTCGACCTGGCCAGCGCCCTCAGCGAGGCCGACGCGGTGGCGCAGACCTCGCTGGGCACCTCGCGGGTGGACAACGGCATCTGGGTGCTCTTCGTGGGGGCGCTGACCGCGCTGATCGCGTTCGGCCGCACGCTCAGCCCGGCCCACACCGACGACGACGCGACCGGCAACTCGGACACCGTCGCGGACCGGGTCGACCCCGAGGACGACGAGCCGGACCCGGCCGAGGTGTTCGACACCGACCCGGCCAGGGCGGACCCGGCCCGCTGACGTAGACGGGACCACTTGCCTGCCGGCGTTCACGTCCTGGCGCCCTGCCGGCCTGCGTCCCAGCGCTTCCGGCTGGCGTCCTGGCGTCCGGGTCAGCTGGCCGCACGTAGCAGCAGGTCCAGCTCTGTCACGTCGTACCACTCCAGCTCGTGGTCCTCAGCGCCGTCAACGGTGAATTGGGCATCGGGGTCGCCAGCGGCCGCCTCGACCACCACTTCGGCCGCCGCGGCGACCTCCTCGACCGCGTCCGCGCCATCCACGTGGATAGCGGCAACGGCGCCCACCGGCACGGCGTCGGCCAACGTCACCGTGCTGGAACCCAGCTCACCGTCGCCCCGCCCCAGCGCGCCCGCCGGCAGGTCGGCCGAGACGACGACGCGACGGCGGGGAGCGGTCGGGTCGGCCCGGAGCAGACTCAGTGCGTCCTGGGCAGCCCGGGTGAACGCGACGTACTCCAACTCCTCCTCGTCGCCTTCGGCGTACCACTCGCGCAGCGCCGGAGTCACCGCGTGCGCCTGGTCGGCGGCCAGGCCATCCTCACGCAGCCGGGCCAGCATCGGTACGGTCGCCGGCACATACACCCGGACAAGCTCGTCGGTCACCGGTCGTCTCCCCCGCATCGTCCTCCACCGGCGTCCGCCGGCACGGGCGCAGATCATGCCGCACGCCGTGACCGTCATACACCCCGACTCCGGCCGGCGAAAGTTCCCACCCGGTGTGTCTCGGACGGCCGGCATGCCGCCGGGCCGGCCGAGTGCTGGGCGGTCGGGGCTATCGGTGGCAAACTGAGCCAAACGACGCCAACCCCGGGAGTTCCTGTGGAGCCGAGGTTCCTGCTGCTCTCCGACGTCGCCGCCGAGCTGAACGTGTCGGATTCGCAGGTCTACCACATGGTGCGCAGCGGTGAACTGCCAGCGATCAAGATCGGTGGACGCGGCCAGTGGCGCGTCGAGCGCGCGCGACTGGAGGAGTACATAGCGCGCAAGTACGACGAGACCGCCGACTGGGTGCAGAGCAATCCGCTGGTCGACCGCGACCCGGAGTAGCCAGCCCACAGCTCACCCCAGCCCAGCGGATGATCCATCCCATATCGCGGAACCCCCTGCGTGATCCACTCCATGTCGCCGAAGTGGGGGTATCAGGCGGCTTGGATAGCGCAACATCGGCGAAATGGAGTGGATCACGTGGCGCAAGGGGCTCATTTCGCCACAGGGCCATTGACCGAGGCCGTTCTATCGCCCAGAATTGTGCTCATCGGAAGCAAACGAAGGTAAACGCAAGATCAGGGGGGTCCCGATGAGCGAGGCACGACCCGGTCCTTCCCGGCCAGCCGTGCGACTGCGCCCCGTGCCGCCCATCGACCCGCCTTACGTTGACGAGACCGACGGGCCGTACTGGCCTGCGCCGACCCACGGTCAACTCGCCCTCGACCTGTTCGCCTCGACCCGGCCAGACCCGGTCCGGCCGCCGGAGCGCCGGGCCGCTCTCCGCCCGGTGCCCAGCCGGTCGACCAGCCATCCGGTCACGCCGATACCGCCGGCGACCGCCCCGGAAGCCACCCGAGCCGCCCTTCGGTTCGTCGGCAGCTGCCTGGAGGTGGTGAACGGCTATCGTTCGCCAGCTCAGGTGCGGGCACTGCTCGACCCGGCCCGAGCAGGTGACCTCCTGACCGAGCTGGCCCGCGCCTCCGGGCGGGCCGGGGCACCTCGCCGCCGCGCCGGCCGTCCTGTGGTTCGGCTGCTCCGCCTGCGGGTCTGCGAGCCCCGGGAGGCCGCGGTGGAGGCAGCCGCCGTCCTCACCGGCGCTGGCGGTCAGAGCTGGGCGATGGCGCTCCGCTTGGAGCACCGCCGGGGCCGCTGGCTCTGCACCGTCCTGCAGGTGCTCTGACCAAACCCGACCCGGAGCGGCCCTCAGCCGGACGCGGCCCCGAGCCAAACACGCCCCAGCCAGGGCACGGCCCAGGCACGGCCCAGCCAGGGCACGGCCCAGCCAGGGCACGCCTGACGGACGCGCGAGGGCTGGAGACGCCGACGGGCCCCGGCCTGGATCGGCCGGGACCCGTTGGTCAGGTGCTGTCGGTCAGTTGCCGCCGTTGGGGGCACCGTGGCAGCGCTTGTACTTGCGGCCCGAGCCACACGGGCACGGCGCGTTGCGGGACGGGCCGTTACTCGCCTCCGTCTGGTTGGGTGCCGGCCGTCGGGAGGCGGCCGACGGAACCGCCGGGCCGCGTAGCCCGGTGGCCGGCCGCTGCGGGGCGGACGGCGCACTCTGGCCCGGCGCCGCTGGGGCACCCGGGGCCGGTCGGCCCACGCCGAGCGCCGGCGCCTGCTGCTCGGCCTGCTCGACGGCGACCGCCCCAGGGCTAGCCTCACCGTCGATGGTGGGAGCGGAATATTGCAGGCCCTGCCGCTGCGGAGCACGGTCGAGGCCCTTGGCCCGGATCTCCACCGGCTTGTCGAGCAGCTTGACCTCGTCCGATTCTGCGTCCGGCTCCGGTTCGGTCACCTGGACGTCGACGTTGTAGAGGAAACCGACCGTCTCCTCCTTGATGCCATCCATCATGGTGGCGAACATGTCGAAGCCCTCGCGCTGGTATTCCACCACCGGGTCGCGCTGGGCGTACGCCCGGAGGTTGATGCCCTCCTGGAGGTAGTCCATCTCGTAGAGGTGCTCGCGCCACTTACGGTCGATGACCTGGAGCAGCACCATCCGCTCGAGTTGGCGCACCCCCTCGGTGCCGACCTGCTCCTCGCGCCGGTCGTACGCGGCGTTCGCGTCATCCTTGAGGCGAGCGACGAGGAAGTCGGCATCCATGCCGGCCCGGGAGCCACCGGCTTCCTCCTCCAACTCCTCGATGGTCACGGCAACCGGGTAGAGCTGCTTGAGGCTGGACCAGAGCTGCTCAAGGTCCCAGTCCTCGCCGTAACCGTCAGAGGTGGCGCCCCGCACGTACGCCTCGACGGTGTCGTCGATCATGTTGCGGACCTGGTCGGAGAGGTCTTCACCGTTGAGCACCCGGAGCCGCTCGGCGTAGACGACCTGGCGCTGCTTGTTGAGCACCTCGTCGTACTTGAGCACGTTCTTGCGGATCTCGGCGTTCTGGCCCTCGATCTGGGCCTGGGCGCTCTTGATCTGCCGGGTGACCATCTTCGACTCGATGGGCACGTCCTCCGGGATGTTGAAGCGCTCCATCACCGCTTCGACCGCCCCGGCCCGGAAGCGCCGCATCAGCTCGTCCTGCAGGGACAGGTAGAACCGGGACTCGCCCGGGTCGCCCTGCCGGCCGGCGCGACCACGCAGCTGGTTGTCGATGCGCCGGGACTCGTGCCGCTCGGTGCCCAGCACGTAGAGACCACCGGCGGCAGAGACCTCGTCCGCCTCAGCGTCGCAGGCCTGCTTCCACGTGGGAAGGACATCCTCCATCGCCTTGGCGTACTCCTCCTCGTTTTCCAGCGGGTCGAGGCCGCGCTGGCGCAGCTCGTTCGCGGCGAGGAACTCGGCGTTGCCACCGAGCAGGATGTCGGTGCCGCGGCCGGCCATGTTGGTGGCCACCGTGACAGCGCCCTTTCGCCCTGCCTGGGCGACGATTTCGGCCTCCCGTGCGTGGAACTTGGCGTTCAGCACGTTGTGCGGGATGCCGCGCCGGCGCAGCAGCTGGGAGAGGATCTCGGAGTTTTCCACCGACACGGTGCCGACCAGCACCGGCTGACCCAGCTGGTGCCGTTCGGCGATGTCCTCGATGACGGCGTTGAACTTGGCCTTCTCCGTCTTGTAGATGACGTCGGGCCGGTCCTCGCGAACCATCGGGCGGTGGGTCGGGATCGTCACGACGCCGACCTTGTAGACCTTGTTGAACTCGCTCGCCTCGGTCTGCGCCGTACCGGTCATCCCGGACAGCTTCTCGTAGAGGCGGAAGTAGTTCTGGAGGGTGATGGTGGCCAGGGTCTGGTTCTCCTGCTTGATCTCCACCCCCTCCTTGGCCTCGATCGCCTGGTGCATGCCCTCGTTGTAACGACGGCCGTGCAGGATGCGACCGGTGAACTCGTCGACGATCAGGACCTCACCGTCGCTGACGATGTAGTCCTTGTCGCGCTTGTAGAGCTCCTTGGCCTTGATGGCGTTGTTGAGGTAGCCGACCAGCGGGGTGTTCACCGACTCGTACAGGTTGTCGATGCCGAGCCGGTCCTCGACCTTGGCGACACCCCGCTCGGTCACCGCGATGGTGCGCTTGGAGTGGTCGACCTCGTAGTCGCCCTCGCCGTCGGTGCCGGGCTGGAGCCGGGCCACCACGCCGGCGAACTCGCCGTACCAGCGGGCCGAGTGTTCCGCCGGGCCGGAGATGATCAGCGGGGTACGGGCTTCGTCGATCAGGATGGAGTCGACCTCGTCGACAACTGCGAAGTTGTGGCCGCGCTGGACCAACTCGTCCTTCGACCAGGCCATGTTGTCACGCAGGTAGTCGAAGCCGAATTCGTTGTTGGTGCCGTAGGTGATGTCGCACTCGTAGGCGGCCTTGTGCTCGGTGGCCGGCCGGTTGGGCAGCACCACGCCGACGGTCAGCCCGAGGAACTCGTGCACCCGGCCCATCCACGCCGCGTCACGCTGGGCGAGGTAGTCGTTGACCGTGATCACGTGCACGCCCTTGCCGGACAGCGCGTTGAGGTAGACGGCCATGACCGAGGTCAGCGTCTTGCCCTCACCGGTCTTCATCTCGGCGATGTTGCCGAAGTGCAGCGCCGCGCCGCCCATCACCTGGACGTCGTACGGGCGCTGGCCGAGCACCCGGGCGGCCGCCTCGCGGGCCACCGCGAACGCCTCCGGCAGCAGGTCGTCGAGGGTTTCCCCCTCGTCGAGCCGCTCCCGGAACTGCTCGGTCATGCCGGCCAGTTCCTCGTCGGTGAGGTTGACGTAGTCGTCCTCGATCGAGGTGACGGCGGCGGCGATGGCCTTGAGCCGGCGCACCATGCGGCCCTCGCCCGCATTAAGGACCTTTTCCAGAATCGACACGGATCAACGCTCCCCTAGACAGTCTCGAACCATCGTAAGCGCTCCATCGGCGCGATGGTCACTGGTGGCGGTGGTCGACCCCGCCGAAACCGACATAACTCGCGTCCTGCGCACACCCCGAACGTTATCCGGTTACGCCGTCGGCGAACGCTGCGGCAGGATGCACGGGTGGAGCCCGTAGAGATCATCGAGGACGGCGTGCTGCTGCGGCCCTGGCGGGACACCGACGCTGACGCCGTGCACCGAGCGTGCCAGGACCCTGACATTCAGCGCTGGACCAGAGTTCCGCGCCCATACCGACCCGAACACGCCCTCGGCTTCGTCACCGAGATGAGCGGGACGGCCTGGGCGGAGGGCACCGGTGCGCCGTTCGCGGTGTGTGACCCGGCGACCGGCGATCTGCTCGGCTCATGCGGTTTGATCTCCATCGACGGCACCGGCACCGGTGAGATCGGCTACTGGACGGCCCCCTGGGCGCGCGGCCGGGGCGTGATGGTCCGGGCCACCCGGGCGGTGGCCCGCTGGTCCTTCGACACCCTCGGGCTGTGCCGGCTGATCTGGCAGGCCGAGGTGGGCAACCACGCCTCCCGGTTGGTCGCCCTCCGGGCCGGTTTCCGGATCGACGGCCGGCTGCGGCTGGCCATCCCGGCGTCGCGGTCCGACGCGGACGGCTGGATCGGCTCGCTGCTGCCCGGCGAGGTGCCCACGCCCGGGTCGACCGGGCCGGCCGGTCCGGGCACCCTCGCCGCCCGGCGTGCCGCGGTCTTCGGCCGCCCACAGCCCACCCTGTTCGCCACCGCCGGGGCCGGTGAGCTGCGGATACGGCCGATGGAGGAGCAGGACCTGGACGCCGTGGTGCAGACCTGCCAGGACCCGGACAGCATTCGCTGGACGACCGTGCCGGACCCGTACGAGCGCGCCGACGCGCAGGGGTACCAGGTCTACGGCCAGGACGCCTGGGCCCGGGGGGACGCCGCCTGCTTCGTGATCGCCGACCCGGACGACAGGTACGCGGGCACGATCGACCTGCGGCTCTCCCCCACCGACGCGCTGCTGGCCGACGTCGGCTTCATGACCGCCCCGGCGGCCCGGGGCCGGGGGTACATGCCGGCCGCGCTGGTCGCGCTCAGCGCCTGGGGCTGCACCACGCTGGGCCTGGCCCGGATCGAGTGGAAGGCGAACGTGGGCAACACCGCCTCCCGCCGGGTGGCGGAGAAGGCGGGCTTCACGTTCGAGGGGACGGCCCGAGACGGGGTGCAGCACCGGGGCGAGCGGGTCGACGTGTGGGTGGCCGCGCTGCTCGCGAAGGACCTGGGATGAGCCTCGGGCAGGTCATCGAGGCGCACGGGGTGCGGCTTCGGCCGTTTCGCGCCAGCGACACGGCCGACGTGGTCGACGGCTGTGCGGACCCGCTCAGTCAGCGGTTCGTGTCGAGCATGCCGTCGCCGTACACCGAGGTCGAGGCCCGCTGGTGGATCGACGCCGGCGCACCGGCGGTCTGGACCGGCGGCGGCGCGGCGTACGCCGTCGCGGACCCGGCCACCGACCGACTGCTCGGCGGGGTGGGGCTGAGCTATCCGGTGCCCGCGCGGAGCCAGGCCGAGATCGGCTACTGGGTGCGGCCGGCGGCGCGCGGGCGCGGGGTGGCCACCGCGGCCACCCGCGCGCTGAGCGAGCACGCGTTCGCCACCGGGACGCGCCGGTTGGAGTTGCTTGCCGAGCCGGAGAACGGGGCCAGCCAGCGGGTCGCACTGGCCGCCGGATTCCGGTACGAGGGCCTGCGCCGGTCCGCCGGCCAGCATCGGGGCGGCGGACGGCACGACCTGCTGGCCTGGGTACGCCTCGCCGAGGATCCGCCCGGCCCGGTCGCGCGACTGCTGCCCGACCTGCCCGCCGGGGTGCTCACCGATCAGGTGGTGACCCTGCGCCGGCTCGCGCCGGACGACGCGGATGTGATGTACCAGTTGCACAGCCGGCCGGAGGTGGTGGCGAACCAGGCGCCGCCGGTGCCGCCGACGCGGGAGGCGATCGAGCGGCGCTGCCGGCTGGCGGAGAGCGCCTGGCTGACTGGCGAGATCGCCCGGTTGCTGATCATCGATGTGGTTACCGGCGAGCCGGCGGGCAGTTGCGGGTTGTCGTACACCGATGTGAGCGGCGGCGAGGGCTCGATCGGTTACGCGCTGCTGCCGAGCTGGCGGGGCCGGGGCTACGCCACCCGCGCGGTCCGGCTGCTCGCCGGTTGGGCGTTCGGGCCGGCCGGTATCGCCCGGTTGACCGCCGGCACCGTGCCGGCGAACACCGCCTCGCACCGGGTGTTGGAGCGGGTCGGCTTCCAGCGCGAGGCCCTGCAGCGCGGCCGTTTGCCCGGCCTGGCGAACGCCCGCCTGGACGACCTGACCTTCGCGCTGCTACCAGCCGAACTCCGCTGACAGATCACGGAGTTGTGGCGGGTTCGTTCCCCCACCACAACTCCGTGATCGACGCGGGTGGCTACCGGTCAGGTGGCGAGGGAGATGATGCCGTAGTCGTACGCGTGGCGGCGGTAGATGACGCTCGGGCGGCCGGACTCTTTGTCCTGGAACAGGTAGAAGTCGTGGCCGACCAGCTCCATCTCGAACAGCGCGTCGTCGATTGTCATCGGCTCCGCCGGGTGCACCTTCTCCCGAGCGATGTGCCACGGCTGCTGATCGTCGTACTCCTCCTCGACCCGTTCCGCGACGGCGGTGCCGGCCCGGGCACCGTCGGCCGGCGCACCCAACTGGGTGGCCACTAGGTCCGTGACGGGCAGGCCCGCGGTCGCCTCGGCGACGGAGATCGGCGCGTGCCGACCGCGGTGTACGCGGCGGCGGTCGGCCGCACGGCGCAGGCGGGTGTCGAGCTTCGCGATGGCCGCATCGAGCGCACTGTAGAAGTCGTTCGTGCAGGCCTCGGCCCGCATCACCGGGCCCCGGGAAACGCAGGTGATTTCCACCCGCTGGCAGTGGTCGGCCTGGCGCGGATTGCGCTCGTGAAACAGCTCGACATCGACTCGGATGAGTTTGTGATCGTAACGTTCGATCTTTGCGAGTTTCTCGGCTACGTGCACCCGGTAATGGTCCGGCACTTCGACGTTTCGGCCCTTGACCACGATGTCCACGTGACCTCCCTTGTTCGGACGGTCTTCGATCCGGTAACCCGGTCGCGCGCCGTGGGGAGACCCGCTGGCGTCGACCGGCTGGTACGGCTACGCCTCCTCTCACCGCCGGAGGCGGGTGGAACGACCTCCTACCCCCGACAACGAAACGCTAACGCTTGTTCGGCTGGCAGTCACCCCATGTTGCCGAGACCGCCCCTGATTTTTCGCAGCTCATACACCAATGGGTGAAACGGAAACACGGACGGTTACAAGAGGTGTCTTTTCTCGGTCGCCGCGAGCACCGCGGCGACACTCGGTGCCCATCCGGTCGCGGTCAGCACCCTGGTCGCGGCGGCCAGGGTGACGCCGGTGGTGACGATGTCGTCCAGCAGCACCACGACCGGCGCCGCGCCCGCGGCACGACCCCAACTCGGCGCGGTGGAGCGCGGCCGGAAAGCAGCCTCGGCCGCCGCCGCCCGCCCGGCGCTGTCCAGGGTGACCGAGTCGGGCCGGGGCAGCGCACGAAGCGGACGGTGCACCCGCGCCGCCCAGCCGGCCCGGTTGAGCCGGGCGGCGCAGTGCCGGGCCAGCCGGTCCAGGTGGTCCCCGTAACGAGACCGTGCGGCCGCCGCAGTGTCTGGGACCGGAACCAGCGCCAGGGGACGAGCCACACCGACCGCCGCAGCGACGACCTCGGCGAGCAGAGCGCCGAGTGGGCGGGCCAGACCGTGCCGGCCGTGTTCCTTGTACGCCAGCAGGGCCTCACGCAGCGGCCCGGCGTACGGGCCGAGTGCGACGCAGGACGGCAGGCCCGGCGGGGCGGGGGTGGGGCGGACCGACCGTGGGCGCAGCGCGCCCAGTGTCTCGGCGCAGGCGGGGCAGACCCCGTGCCGCAGGCGGGGCCGGCGCTCCCGACAACCCGCGCAGTCAGCGGGCAGGACCAGGTCGGCGAGGTCCGCCCAGAGCCCGGTCACGACGTCAGTAGAGGAAGAACGGTGCCGACGGGTTGCTCGGGCGGACGCCCGCCGGGACCGCTGCGATGCCCCGCACTCGGCCAGGCTCGATCCGTTCGAACGGGCTGCTGCGGTACGCCACCCCGTTCGCCTCGTACATGTAGGTCCCGCTGGGCACCCGCACGTTGCGATTGGTCGGGTACGCCGTCAGGTGATCGACCTTGGCACCGAGGTCTGTCCTCAGCGGCGTCTCCAACGCGCCGTCGACGCTGATCTCGTAGATCGCCGGCTGGCCGGCGGACCCCGCCACCACCAGCTGGTCCTCACTGCTCCAGTCGACCGCCGTGAGGCCGGTCAGCGAGGTGACCAGTTGCCGGGGCGGGCCGATGGAGACGCCTCCGCCATCCTGGTTGACCGCCGCGACGTAGAGCCGGCCACCGGCGATCAGCGCGACCCGCTGGCCGTCCAGCGCGGCGGCCACCGCGGTGACGTCGGCGGGCAGGTTGAGTGGCACCGGGTACATCCGAGCCGCATCATCGAACCGGTAGAGCTGCCCGTCGGCCACGACCAGACCGCGGCCAGGGCGTGCGTCGACCGTACGCAGCCACACCGGTCGGCTCATCGAGGAGTATTCGGAACCGCTGCGGCTGATGACGGAGACCGGCGCTGTGCCCGTGCCCACCGCGAGTCGGCGCCGGCCATTGCTGCCGCTGGTGACCACCAGCGCGGCGAGGACGCGATTCTCCTTGGCCAGCGCCAGATCGGCGGAAATGATGTTGCGATTGGCCTCGGGTGTCAACGGCACCGCGCCGCTGAGTTCGCTGCCGAAGTCGAGCGGGTGGATGGCGCCCTCGTACACGCCGAACCGCTGCGGGCTCACGGCGTCCGGGTAGAGATCGTAGGAGGCTCGTCGCTCGTTCAGGTCCTGCACGGGCAGCGCGTTGTTGCGGATCTTCAACTCCAGCGCGCCCGGCAGCTCGCCCAGCGACCAGGCGATCTGTTTGATCAGCTGGTCGATCCCGACCTGGTCGTCACCGGACATGTCCAGGTTGACCTCCCACCGGCCGTTTCCGCCGGTGGCGTTGTTGATCAGCTCGGTGCGGTCGGGCAGCCCGACGACACCCGGGCGCAACCAGTCGGAGGGGCCGCCGACCAGCCACTTCACCACCTCGTTGACCCGGCGCTCTTCCGGCACCACCAGTGGCCGGTAGCGCTGGTCGGGCACGAGGCGGGTGCGGTCAGAACTCCAGAAGTAGATCGACTCGGCCTGGTAATACTCGCGAAGGGCGACGTCGCTGAGCAACAGCACGTTCGGTGGATCGATGATGTACATCCCGGCACGCTCATCGTTGACGCCGCCGTTGAGCGCCGCGCTGCGCAGCCCGAACTCGTACTCGGTGTCGGTCGCTACCGGCGGCGCCAGGGTGCCGTTGGCCCGCAGCACACCGATCTGCTGCACGGTGATCTTCACCGTGGTGGTCGAGTCGCTGTTGAGGGTGTAGACAGCCTCGCGCAGCCGGACCACGTTCGGCGCGACCTCGCTGCCCTTCTTTTCCTGCAGGCGGTGCTTGTGCTCAGGCGCGATGAACGCCTTGACCCGCTCGTACGCCCGATCCGGCTCACCGGCGGCGGCGGACAGGAAGTTGCGAACGAAGGCCTCGTTGACGCTGCCGCTGGCCGTCCGCGTCGGCGGCTCATTGCCCCCACCGTTGACGATGCCGGCCTCCGTCGCGGCCCCGCCCTTACCGTCCACTCGCACGTCGGACGCTGCCGGGATGCCGCAACCTGCGCCGAGCAGCACCACCACGCCGAACGCCCCGAGCAGGGTCTGTCGTCTCACGAGCGCACCTCCGCCCGCTGTCCGTCCCCGGTCGGAGCCGGGTCGATCGCCAATGCCCCGCCGGTGCCGGGCCCGATGGCCAGCGGACCACTGTCGCGGGGGCCGCCGAACGGCAGTGCGGCGTCGGCCGGCACCAGTCGCAGCGGCGAGGTGGTCAGTCGGTCACCGGCACGGGCCGGCAACGTGAGCCGGAACTGCGCGCCCTGCCCGGGAGCACCCCACGCCTCCAGCCAACCACCGTGCAGCCGGGCGTCCTCAAGGCTGATCGACAGGCCCAGCCCGGTGCCCCCGGTCTGCCGGGCCCGGGACGGGTCGGCCCGCCAGAACCGGTTGAACACCAGCTTCTCCTCGCCCACTTTGAGCCCCACACCGCGGTCGCGGACAGTGATCGCCACGGCGGTCTCGTCCAGACCGAGGGTGATCAGCACCGGGCGGGCCTCGCCGTGTTCGACGGCGTTGCCCACCAGGTTGCGCAACACCCGCTCGACCCGGCGCGGGTCGACCTCTGCGATCACCGGCGTGCCCGGCAGGTCGAGCTCGATCGGCACGCCGACCCGCTCGGCCAGGCCGGCCAACCTTTCGACCACCCGGTGCACCACCGGCACCAGGTCGGTCGGCTCAGAATCCAGCATGGCGAAGCCCGCGTCGAACCGGCTGATCTCCAACAGGTCGGTGAGCAACTCCTCGAACCGGTCCAACTCGGCCTGGAGCAGCTCGGCGCTGCGAGCCACCGCCGGGTCGAACTCGTCACGCTCGGCGAAGATCAGGTCAGCGGCCATCCGGACCGTGGTCAGCGGGGTACGCAACTCGTGCGAGACGTCGGAGGTGAAGCGCCGCTGCAGTCGGGACATCTCCTCCAGGCGCAGGATCTGCCGTTGCAGGTTGGTGGCCATCTGGTTGAACGAGGCGGCGAGCAGGGCGAGGTCGTCCTCGCCGTTGACCACCATCCGCTGGTCGAGCAGGCCGGCGGAGAGTCGCTGGGCGGTCCGTGCGGCGACCCGGACCGGGTTGACCACCAGCCGGGTGACCAGCGCCGCGAGCAACCCGAGCAGGATCACCAGGGCGACTCCGGTGGCCACCACGGTGGCCCGGGCGTCGGCGGCGGTGTCGTCCTGCCGGGTCAACGGCACCAGGTAGTAGAGCTCGATCTGGCCGAAGCGGGTGGGCACCGGCGAGCCGTAGATCAAATATTTGGTGGGTTCACCGGTGAGCCGCCCGGTGCGGATCTGGCTGGCCACCTTGCCGTCGGCGATCGCGGCCCGCAGCTCCGGGCTGATCAGCGGCCGGACGTTCACGGAAGGTGCGGTGCGCGTCTGGATGTCGTTGGGATAACCGGCGGCCGTGATCGCCACCACCACCCCGCTGGTCTGCTGGGGGTCGCCGCCGGCCAGGTAGTTGACCGTGTCGTCGATGGTTTCCTGGAGCTGCGCCTCCTGCGCCTGGCCGTAGAGGGAGACCTGCTTGGCCGTGTAGCTGGCACCGCCGGTCAACCGCTGCCGGACGTCGCTGCGGGCGTTGTCGAGCAGGATCGTGGTGATCTTGTCAGCGATCAGGAACGCGAAACCGCCGACCAGCAGGCTGGACGCGACCAGCGTGATGGTCACGACCCGGACCTGCAGTGAGCGACGCCAGGTCTGGTGCACCCGGGCCACCACGCGGGCGACCCGGCCGCTTACCGCACGCCAGAGCTCCCCGCCGGCGCTGAACCGGCGGGCAGCCGTGCTCGGGGAGTGTGGGGGCGGCGAGGTCGACACAGTGCGACCAGGCTATCCGGTCCCCGCCTTGTAGCCCACGCCCCGCACGGTGAGGATGATTTCCGGTCGCTCCGGGTCCGGCTCGATCTTGGCCCGCAACCGCTGGACGTGCACGTTGACCAGACGGGTGTCGGCCGCGTGCCGGTAGCCCCAGACCTGCTCCAGCAGCACCTCGCGGGTGAAGACCTGACGTGGCTTGCGGGCGAGGGCGACCAGCAGGTCGAACTCCAGCGGAGTCAGCTTCACCTCCTCGTCGTTGCGGCTGACGGTGTGCGCGGGCACGTCGATGGTGATCTGGTTGTCGGGCGGCCCGATGGTCAGCATCTCGGGGGCCACGTCCTCGCCTCGGCGCAGCCGGGCCCGCATCCGGGCGACCAGCTCCTTGGGCTTGAACGGCTTGACCACGTAGTCGTCGGCACCGGACTCCAGGCCGAGCACGACGTCCACGGTGTCGCTCTTGGCGGTCAGCATGACGATGGGCACGCCGGACTCCGCCCGGATCGACCGGGCGACGTCGATACCGCTCATACCAGGAAGCATCAGGTCGAGCAGCACGATATCGGGACGGCTGTCACGAAAGGCGGCCAACGCTCGCTCGCCGTCCGCCACAAACGACGGTTGGAAGCCTTCGCTGCGCAGCACGATGCCAAGCATCTCGGCGAGCGCGGGGTCGTCGTCGACCACCAGTACGCGGGCTCTCATGGGATTAATATTGCATCCTCATTCAGTTCGGTGGGACCGGCGTCCCGCCGGTAACGCACATGATCCCCTCCAGCGCCGCCCGGCGCCACCGCAGCCTGGACCTATCCCGCTGTCGCCAACCGGACGTACATCAGCTGAACAGTGCCCGCCCCCAGTGGTCCCCACCGTCGCGTACGCCGGGTGGGCAGGCGAACACGCCACTGGAAACATGACGCAAATACTCGTTCATCACGTCGTGACGAGCCAACTGGGTCTGGATCGGCACGAACTGGCGGCGCGGATCGCGCTGGTAGGCGATGAAGAAGAGGCCCGCGTCGAGCCGACCGAGGCCGTCCGAGCCATCGACAAAGTTGTAGCCCCGGCGTAGCAGCTGTGCGCCGTTGTTTCGGCTCGGGTGGGCCAGCGTCACGTGGGCGTGCTCGGCGATCACCGGCTTGTCGTCCGTGCCGCGCGCCGAGAAGTCCGGCTCGTCGAACTCGTTGGTCCGACCAAGTGGGGCACCGCTGCCCTTTGCCCGGCCGACGATCTCCTCCTGCTCGGCCAGCGAAGTCCGGTCCCAGGTCTCCACGAGCATCCGGATCTTGCGGGTGACCAGGTACGAGCCGCCCGTCATCCAGTCCGGCCCGTCGCCCGGCTGCACCCACAACTGGTCGCGCAGCAGCTCGGTGTCCTCGGCTTTGAGGTTGGCCGTGCCGTCCTTGAACCCGAAGAGGTTGCGCGCAGTGGCCTGATCGCGGGAGGTCGACGAGGTACGGCCGAAGCCGAGCTGCGACCAGCGGACGCTCACCACGCCCATGCCGAGCCGGGCCAGGTTGCGGATCGCGTGGACCGCGACCTGCGGATCATTCGCGCATGCCTGCACGCAGAGGTCCCCGCCGGACAACTGCGGCTGCAGTGCGTCACCGGGGAACTTCGGCAGCTCGGCGAGGGCGGTGGGCCGCCGGTCGGCGATGCCGAAGCGGTCCCGGCCGTCGGCGTCGCGGAACAACGTCGGCCCGAAGCCGATCGTCAGGGTGAGCTGCGACGGGGGCAGGCCGAGCGCCTCACCGGTGTCGTCCGGTGGCGCCTCCGGCATTCCGCCGACCGCGCCGAGCAGCCCGGCGTCCCGCCCGGCGGTCATCCGCGCGGCGGCGGCCGTCCACTCTTCGAGCAGTTCGGCCAGCCGTGCCCGGTCCTTGGTGATCACGTCGAAGGCGACGAAGTGCAGCCGGTCCTGCGCCGGGGTGACGATGCCGGCCTGGTGCTCACCGTGGAACGGCACCGCCCCGGCCGGGTGGTCACTCGCCGCGGCCGGGCCACGGGAGCCGTTCAGCAACGCCCCCGCGCCGGCCGCCACCCCGGCGACCCCGGCCACCCCGGCGCCGGCGAGTGTGATCGCCCGCCGCCGGGTCAACCTGCTCCCGCTCATCGAATCAACTCTTTCTGCCATCCGGTCACTTTGCGACGGCCGCGGCGACCTTGCTGATCGGCTCGGCGAGCGCGTTGATGCCGTCGGAGAGCTCCTTGAGCTCGGTCTTGTTCAACGCGGTGTGCAGCTTCCACCCGTCGCCGTCGCGGTGCTTGCCGAGCAGCACCTCGACGTTGGCGAACTCGGTGTCCAGCTGCTTGACCAGCTCCGGCGAGCGCTGCTCCAACGCCGGACGGAGGGCCGACACGGCTGCCTTGGAACCTTCGAGGTTGGCGGCGAAGTCCCACAGGTCGGTGTGCGAGTAGCGGTCCTCCTCGCCAGTGATCTTGCCGCTGGCCACCTCGTCGAGGAGTTCCTTGGCACCGTTGGCGAGCTGGAGCGGGGAGAGCTTCTCGGCGTTGGCCTTGGCCACGATCTCCTTGACGTCCACCAGCAGGCGGTCGGCGATCGGGCCGTCCTTGCTGATGTCGCCGGACTGCCAGAGGTCCTTCTCGATCCGGTGGAAGCCGGTGAACTCCATCCCCTCCTCGATGACCTCCTCGCGGCCATCAATCTTGGGGTCGAGGTCGCCGAAGATCTCGGCCACCGGCTCGATCCGCTCCCAGTAGGTGCGGGCGACCGGGTAGAGCGCCTTGGACTTCGCCACGTCGCCGGCCTTGACCGCGGCAACGAACTCCTCGGTCTTGTCCAGCAGCGCGCCGGTCTGGCTCTTGACGTAACGCTGGTAGTTCTCGGTGGCACCACCCAGCGCGGCGTCGGCGGTGAGCGGCTGCGCCGACCCGCTGACCTTGAGCGCACCCCGGATGCCCTTGCCGCTCATCCCGGGCTTGCAGGCCGTCTCGTACGTGCCGGACGGCAACTCCACGTGCAGCTCACGGCTCAGCCCGGGGGCGATGTTCTCGACCTCGCCCATCACGCGGTCGCCGTCGGCGTACACGTAGAACTCGGTCACCTTCGCACCGGAATTGGTGATCTTGAAGGTGGCGGTACCGGCACCCAGGTCGGTGGTGCCGACCTCACAGGCGGTGTCCGTCGCCTTGACCGCGATCGGGCCGCCGGCCGCGGCCGGGTCGCCCTTGTCGGCGTCGGAGCAGGCGGTCACACCGGCCGTCGCCAGCACACCGACGGCGGCCAGCGCAAAGAATCGGGTGGTACGCATCTGAGCTGTCTCTCCTCGTGGGGTCAGGCACGCTGCGGCGTGGAAGCCGCCTCGGCCTCGGCCTCGGTGCCGGTGTCGGCCCCGCGCTCGATGACGGTGGTGGTTGCGGTGGACTCCGGCGCGGGTGCCGGCTTACGCCGGGCCGGTCGCAGGAAGAGCAGGAGGACCGGCACGGCGTACGCGACCCAGGCGATCGTTTCCAGCACGGTGGGCGCGGGAGTCACGTTGAACATGCCGGCGAGCAGGGCGGCGTACCAGGTGGTCGGGTCGAGCGCGCCTGTGATGTCGAAGGCCAGGTTGTTCAGACCGGGCAGGACACCGGCCTCCTGGAAGTCGTGGACGCCGTACTTGAGGATGCCGGCGGCGACCAGGATCAGCAGCGCGCCGGTCCAGGTGAAGAACTTGGAGAGGTTGATCCGCAGGGCGCTGGCGTAGAGCAGCGCGCCGAGCACCACCGCGGTGACGATGCCGCCGATCAACGCGATCAGCGGCCCGCTGTCGCCGGCCGCGCCCTGGGCGGCCGAGTAGAAGATCAGCGCGGTCTCCAGGCCCTCGCGGACCACCGCGAGGAAGGCCATGCCGGCGACCGCGAGCGACCCGACGGCCAGCGCCTCGGTGAGCTTGCCCCGCAAGTCACCGGCGATGCTCCGGGCGGCCCGGCGCATCCAGAAGATCATCCAGGTCACAAAGACCACGGCGGCGACGGAGGTGATCGCCTCGAACAACTCCCGGTCCTCGGAACGGGACAGCAGCGAGGTCGACGTGTACTCGATCAGCCAGCCGAAGAGCACCGAGAGCGCCACGGCCAGGCCGACGCCCGCCCAGACCTGCGGCAGCCGGTCCCGGCGCTGCGACTTCACCAGGAAGGCGACGAGGATGCTGACCACCAGGGTGGCTTCCAGGCCTTCCCGCAGACCGATCAGGTAGGTGGCGAACATCCGGGCTCCGAGTTCGTTAGGTACGCCTCAGCTAACTTAGGGCAGGCATACCTTGCTCCTTGCTCGGGGGCCTCGTCAAGTCGTTCACGACAAGCTCACGCGCACGGGGGCCAGGGCCTGGCCGGCGACCGACCGCCATCGTCCGGCTGTGGAAGGATCCCCGCCGTGAAGGGATTCTTGCCGTGGCTGACGGTGCTGGCCGTGGTGCTGCTGCTCAGCGCGCTGCGCCAGCGGGCGTTGGCCACCGCCGTGTCGCTCGGCTGGCTGGCCTGGTGCGTCTGGACGTGGATCCGCCCCACCCGCCGCGGCCCACGTTCCGGCTGAATCGACCGACGGCCAAGCCGGCTGAACCGGCCGACGGCGAAGCCGGCTGAATCGACCGGCGGCGAAGCCGGCTGAACCGACCGACGGCGAAGCCGGCTGAACCCGCCAACAGAGAAGGCGGAGACGACGAACCGGGCCGGCTGCGAACAGCCGACCCGGTCTGAAAAGCCGTGGATCAGTAGCGGTAGTGATCCGGCTTGAACGGACCCTCGGTGGAGACACCCAGGTACGAGGCCTGCTCCTTGGTCAGCGTGCTCAGCTTGGCGCCGAGCGCGCCCAGGTGCAGCCGGGCCACCTTCTCGTCCAGGTGCTTGGGCAGCACGTAGACGCCGACCGGGTACTCCTCGGTCTTGGTGAACAACTCGATCTGGGCGATCGTCTGGT
The DNA here is from genome assembly GCF_049841575.1 of Micromonospora sp. DT201. NCBI lineage: Bacteria > Bacillati > Actinomycetota > Actinomycetes > Micromonosporales > Micromonosporaceae > Micromonospora > Micromonospora sp. DT201. The sequence continues at coordinate 171,838 of NZ_JBNCKP010000018.1, forward strand.
TGGCGAACGAGTTCGACATCACGAAGCTCGGGTGCCCGGTCGCGTTGCCCAGGTTCAGCAGGCGGCCCTCGGAAAGCACGATGATGGCATGGCCGTCGGCGAAGCGCCACAGGTCGACCTGCGGCTTGATGTTGACCCGCTCGACGTCGGAACGCTTGGCCAGACCGGCCATGTCGATCTCGTTGTCGAAGTGGCCGATGTTGCCGACGATGGCCTGGTGCTTCATCCGGGCCATGTGCTCGTTCGTGATGACGTCGAAGCAACCGGTGGCGGTGATGAAGATGTCCGCCTGCTCGACGACGTCGTCCAGCGTGGCGACCTGATAGCCGTCCATCGCGGCCTGCAACGCGCAGATCGGGTCCACCTCGGTCACGACGACCCGCGCGCCCTGGCCACGCAGCGACTCGGCGCAACCCTTGCCCACGTCGCCGTAGCCCATCACGACGGCCATCTTGCCGCCGATCAGCACGTCGGTGGCTCGGTTGATGCCGTCGATGAGCGAGTGCCGGCAGCCGTACTTGTTGTCGAACTTGCTCTTGGTCACCGAGTCGTTGACGTTGATGGCCGGGAAGAGCAGGGTGCCCGCGCGGTGCATCTCGTAGAGCCGGTGCACGCCCGTGGTGGTCTCCTCGGTCACGCCCTTGATGCCGGCGGAGATCCGGGTCCAGCGCTGGCCGTCCTCGGCAAGCGAGCGGTGCAGCAGTTCGAGGATGACCCCGTACTCCTCGGAGTCGGCGGACTCGACCGGCGGGACCGCCCCGGCCCGCTCGAACTCGGCACCCTTGTGGACCAGCAAGGTGGCGTCGCCACCGTCATCGAGGATCATGTTCGGGCCCTGACCGTCCGGCCAGGCCAGCACCTGCTCGGTGCACCACCAGTATTCCGGAAGGCTCTCGCCCTTCCAGGCGTACACCGGGACGCCGGCGGGGGCGTCGGGGGTGCCGTTCGGGCCGACGACGATCGCCGCGGCCGCGTGGTCCTGGGTGGAGAAGATGTTGCAGGACGCCCAGCGCACCTGCGCTCCGAGCGCGACCAGCGTCTCGATCAGGACGGCGGTCTGGATGGTCATGTGCAGGGAGCCGGTGATCCGCGCGCCGGCGAGTGGCTGCGCCTCGGCGAACTCCCGGCGGATCGCCATCAGGCCGGGCATCTCGTGCTCAGCGAGCTGGATCTCCTTACGCCCAAACTCGGCGAGCGACAGATCCGCAACCTTGAAGTCGCCTTCGGCGAGTGTGCTCGGCCGGGCCTCGGTCGGTTTACCGCTGGCGGACGCCGGGAGGGTGCTGGTCATGAAAGCTCCTGTCGAACGATGTCTGCGCCGATCCTCCACCTTACGCGCGCCGACCACGGGCATCCGGGGGACGGTCCGCAGACAGCGCACGGGGCGGTCGGGGGTGGACGGACTTTCCCGCCCACGTCCCGCCCGCCCCGTGCATCCCCCCGGTTTGGTTCCCTCGCACGTTCTCGGACCGTCGTCGCGATAACGCTGCGTACTCATAGAGTTACACTCAGACAGGACGGCGTCAAGCTATTTCGGAAAAGTCGGACTTGCGCCGTGGTCTGAGCCTGTCACCGCAACCCGGAGGTCGCCACGTACGCCTCACCCGCGCCGCTGAGCCGCAACGGCTCGCCGGCCGCAGTACCAATCGCCGCCTGGCCGGACCTGAGCGTCAACTCACCGGCACCGTCGTCCACGGTGATCGAGCCGCCACTACAGAGCACCACCCGGGGACCGGGCAACGGCAGCGTGACCGAGGGCACCGCGGCACCGACGCGCACCCGGTGCAGCGCGAAGTCGTCCACCGGCACTGGCCACCAGTCCACACCCGGGCCGACCGGCTCCGCGGCCCGTACCGGATCGTCGAGCACCTCGAAGCGCAGCACCCGCAGCAACTCGTCGACGTCCACCCGCTTCGGGGTCAGGCCGCCACGCAGCACGTTGTCGCTGGCCGCCATGATCTCCACCCCGCAGCCGCTCAGGTAGGCGTGCAGGTTGCCGGCAGGCATCCAGATCGCCTCCCCCGGCACCAGCCGCACGTGGTGCAGCAGCAGCGCCACCAGCGCGCCCGGATCCGCCGGGTAGGCCTTGGACAGCCGGTGGACCAGGTCCGCGTCCGGACCATCGGCCGACGCCGCCAGCACGGAGCCCAGCAACTCGTCGCGCTGGGCGACCGGCCAGCCGAGCAGCGCCCCCACCGCCGTCCGCAGCCCCGCCGGCCCGGCCCGCAACGCGGCGACCACCGGCTTCAACTCCGGTACGCCGAACGCGGCGAGCGCCTCGGCCGACTCCGCCGGGTCCCGGAAACCGCACAACGCCTCGAACGGGGTGAGCGCGACCAGCAACTCCGGCTTGTGGTGCGGGTCGGAGTAGTTGCGCTCCCCCTCGGGGCGCCCCGCCTCCGCCGCGAAGCCGGCCTTTGCTTGCTCCGCCGCCAAGCCGGCCTTTGCTTGCTCCGCCGCGAAGCCGGCCTGGGCCTGCTCCGCCGCGAAGCCGGCCCTGGCCTGCTCCGCCGCGAAGCCGGCCCTGGCCTGCTCGGCGTCCGGGTGTGCCTGCAAACTCAGCGGCGCGTCGGCCGCGAGGACCTTCAGCAGGAACGGCAGCCGGCTGCCGAACCGCTCGGACACCCGCTGGCCGAGCCACTGCCCCGGCTCGTCCCGCACCAGGTCGCAGAGGCTCACCCGCAGACCGGCACGGTCCACGCTGGCCGGAGCGCCCGGGTGGGCGCCCAACCACAGCTCCGCCTCCGGGCCGGCGCTGGGCACCGCGCGCCCCTGCAGGAGGGCAATGGCCGAGCGGGACCCCCAGGCGTAGTCCCGGATCGGTCCGTACAGTGGCTCCACCCGTCAGCCCCCGGGCCGTCCGGCCGCCTCGCCCGACGCACCCTGCGGCTGTGGCACGGCGGTGTCGGCGGCAGCGCCGGTGCCGGCCTCGGCGGCAGCGGCGCTGTAGACGTCCGGCTCCAGATAGATCACCCGGGCGATCGGCACCGCGGCGCGGATCCGCGCCTCCACGACGTTGATGCCGCGGGCCAGGTCGTGAGCGCTCTCCCACTCCGGCACGGCGATCTTCGCCGCCACCATCAGCTCTTCCGGGCCCAGGTAGAGCGTCTTCATGTGGATGATCCGCTCCACCTCGGGGCCGCCGGTGACGGCCCGCTCGATGGCGGCCAGGTCGGACGCCTCGGCGCCCTCACCGAGCAGCAGGCTCTTCGTCTCGATGGCCAGCACGATCGCGATGGTCACCAGCAGCAGGCCGATCATCGCGGTGCCGGCGGCGTCCCATCGACCATTGCCGGTGATCAGCGTCATGCCGACACCGAGCAGCGCGAACACCAGACCGACCAGGGCGCCGAAGTCCTCCAGAAGCACCACCGGCAGCTCCGGCGCCTTCGCCCGGCGGATGAAACGCACCCAGGACTGGTTGCCCCGGATGTGGTTGGACTCCTTGATGGCGGTCCGGAAGGAGAACGATTCCATGATGATCGCCGCCACCAGCACGGCCACCGGCAACCAGTGCCAGGACTTGATGCCCTCCTTGTGGTCCCACTTGTGCCATGCCTCGTACAGAGCGAACAGGCCACCGATGCTGAACAGCACGATGGACACGATGAACGCGTAGATGTAGCGCTCCCGGCCGTACCCGAAGGGGTGTTCCGGGGTCGCCGCGCGCTTCGCCCGCTTGCCGCCGAGCAGCAACAGGGCTTGGTTGCCGGAGTCGGCGACCGAGTGGACCGCCTCGGCCAGCATCGACGAGGAACCGGAGAGCAGGAACGCAATGAACTTGGTGACGGCGATGCCGACGTTGGCCAGCAGGGCGGCGACAATCGCCTTCGTCCCACCGTTGGCGCTCATGCCGCCGCTCCGCTTCGCTCACCGAAGCCGGCCGGTCCGCGCATGTCGCGCCGCCCCCTACGTACGTTCACTGGTTCGACAGCTCCTTCATTTCGGTGATGGCCGGCACGGCCATCGGGTCCAGCCCGTGGGCCAATGCAAGGTAGACAGAGGCGAAATCCGGCACCGCGATCAGCGAGGCCAGCCGCTCCAGCGCGGAGCCGCCCTCGGCGGTCACCACGTCGCACCGGACGCCGCGGCGCTCGGCAAGGGTCTGCACCGCGTCCGCGCGGCGCTCCTCGACGGCGAAAGGCTCGTCGGTGTCGTCCTCGGCGTTGAGCCCGCCGTCGCGCAGCAGCACCAGCCGCAGCCGGGTGCCCTCGCCGTCGTCCTCGGCCGGATCGGCGAAGATGTCCCGCTCCCCCTCGGCCAGGCCGCCGAAGACGCCGTCGAGCAGCCCGACCCGACCCCGACCGGCCTCACCGAGTGCGCCGGTGACCACCGGGTATCGGGCGTTGGCCGACAGGGTGTCGCCGAACCGGCGGGCGGCCACGGTGGCCAGCGGGGACGAGCCCCAGACGATCGGAATCGAGCCGGCCAGGCCCAGGGCCAGTGACTTCGCCGGGTTGACGAAGGACTCTGCTGCGGACCGGCAGCGGTCGGCGTCCGCGTCGAGTCGCGCCGCGGTCTCCGCCAGGTCCGCCTCGTTGACCTTGACGAGCCCGAGGGAACGGGCCGCGAGCAGCACCGGCACGGTGAGCGCCCAGAGGCTGGCCCGAGCCGGGGCACGTCGAGGCACCGGGATGAACGGCGCCCGCGCCTGCTCGGCGATCGACTGCAACTGCGAGTCGGGGGCACCCACGGCGACCAGCCGGGCGCCACGCCGGTGCGCCGCCTCGGCGGCGCCGAGCGCCTCCGGGCTCCGACCTGACGCGCTCACCGCGATCACCACGTCGGCCGCGCCCACCCAACCGGGTACGCCAGCGCTGCGGTGCCCGATGATCGGGACCGGGCAGCGGGGCCCGGCGACCGTGGCCAGCACATCTCCGGTACGCCCCGCGGTGCCGATGCCAGCGATCACCACGGCGCGTGGACGCCCATCGTCGGCGAGCACCCCCAGGTTCGCCTCGGCGGCCAGTGCGGCGCTCTCGCGGACCTGCGCACCGGCCGACGCCGTGTGCCGGAGCATGCCGCCCGGGTCGTGCTCGGCCAGCGCCTCCGGGTTGTCGAGCAGGGCCTCGTCAGCATCGCGGCGTCCGCTGACCCCGGCCGTACCGTCGATCATGAGGACTGCCCGGGGCCGCCACGCGCCTCGTCGAGCAGCAGCACCGGCACGTCGTCGCGGACCTCGAAGATCCGGCCGCACTCCGTGCAGGTCAACGTCTGCGCCTCGGCGTCGTAGGTGAGCGGGGCGTGGTGCGTGTCCGGGCAGGCGAGAATCTCGAGCAACTGCGGATCCAGGGCCATGGCACGGCTCCTTCCACGTGTGCGGCTTGACCGGCGGCGGCGCCAACCGGGTGTGCGGCTTGACCGGCGGCGGTGCCAACCGGCGCAGGCGATCTTATCGGCGAACGCGGTCGAGCACGTCGTCCCGGAGCGAGACCATCCGATCCCGGGTGGGTGCCTCGACGTTGAGCCGCAGCAGCGGCTCCGTGTTGGAGGCGCGCAGGTTGAACCAGGCGCCGTCGGGGAAACGCAGGGTGAGCCCGTCCATCTCGTCGGCCACCGCGTCGGGGTACGCGGCACGCACCTCGGCCACCGCCGCCGCCTGGTCGGCCACCGTCGAATTGATCTCGCCGGAGGCGATGTAGCGCTCGTACTCGCCGGCCAGCACGGACAGCGGCAGCGACTGCTCACCCAACGCGGCCAGGGTGTGCATCGCCGCGAGCATCCCGGTGTCGGCGAACCAGAAGTCCCGGAAGTAGTAGTGCGCGGAGTGCTCGCCGCCGAAGACGGCATTGGTCCGGGCCATCTCCGCCTTGATGAAGGAGTGGCCGACCCGAGCGACGACCGGCTGCCCGCCGTGCTCACGGATGATCTCCGCAACCGCGCTGGACGTGATCACACCGTGGATCACGGTGGAACCTGGGTGCTTGGCCAGCTCACGTGCGGCGACGAGTGCGGTGATCGCCGACGGCGAGACCGGCTCGCCGCGCTCGTCCACCACGAAGCACCGGTCGGCATCACCGTCGAAGGCCAGCCCGATGTCGGCCCCGTGCTCGACCACCGCGCGCTGGAGGTCGACCAGGTTTGCCGGGTCCAGTGGGTTGGCCTCGTGATTGGGGAAGCTGCCGTCCAGCTCGAAGTAGAGCGGCACGATCTCCAGCGGCAACGGCGACAGGGCAGCGTCGCCCAGCACGGTGGGGACGGTGAAGCCACCCATGCCGTTGCCGGCATCGACGACGACCTTCAACGGCCGGATGCCCGAGAGGTCGACCAGTTTGCGCAGGTAGCTGGCGTAGTCGGGGAGCAGGTCGCGCCGCTCGGCCGGCCGGGTCGGTGCACCGGCCGGGCGGGCTTCGGCCGAGTCCAGGAGGGCCTGGGCCCGCTCCCGGATCTCCGCCAGACCGCTCTCCTGGCCGATCGGGCGAGCGCCGGAGCGGCACATCTTGATGCCGTTGTATTGAGCAGGGTTGTGGCTGGCGGTGAACATCGCGCCGGGCAGGTCGAGCGAGCCGGAGGCGAAGTAGAGCAGGTCGGTGGAGGCGAGCCCAATCTCGATCACCGAGCGGCCCTCGGCGCGTACGCCGGCGGCGAACGCGGCGGCCAGTCCGGGCGAGGTGGCTCGCATGTCATAGCCGACGACGACCGCGTCGCCCGGCTCGTCGGTGGATTTGAGCAGCTGGGTGAATGCGGCTCCCAGCGCCTCGGCGCCACGCTCGTCCCACTGGTCCGGCACCGTCCCTCGGACGTCGTACGCCTTCACAATCTGGGACAGATCAGACACGTGTTCCACTCCTTGGCCGCAGTTAGACACCGAGCCTGAGCGTAACGGAGGGTCCGGGTCGAACCCCGCTCAGCCGGGGAGCCGAGGCATGATCACGGTGTGACCGCCATCGTCGGTGGGCGGATCCCCAGGCAACGGCCGGGTCTCAGGTGCTCCCGGCATCGGCTGCGTCGCCTCCGGGGCCGGACCGGGGCCGCCTGGCCGGGCACCGTAAACGCCGCCGGTGGCAGGGCGCGGAGACGGAACAGCACCCCACGTGGGGGCCGGAGGCTGCTGGCCGTACACCTGACCAGGGCGACCGGGCGCGGACGGAGCCCCACCGCCGGCGCGGTAGGTGGTGCCGCCGGGGTTGCCCGCGAGCGTGCCGGGCGGCTCGTCGGACGGCCTCCGGTCCTGCCGCGAGCGACGGACCAGCAGCACGATGAGCAGCAATCCGATCGCCACCAGCACAATGCCGAAGAGCATCACCGGTGAAAGCCCGCCAGATGATTCCGCCGCGGCCGCCGAGGCGGCTGGCGCGCCGGACACGCCGCCCAGCGCCGCCGGCGTCACCACTTCGTCGACGGTCGCGACCTCGGTCGGACTCGGGGTGGGCGTCGCCTTCTTCGACGGCGTCGGCGACGGCGTGACCCGAGCACCGGTCACCTTCGCCGTGTCGCTGCCCCGGCCCAACTCCTGCCCGGCCGCGCTGACACCCGCGCCGGTCACGACGAGCCCACCACCAGGGGCACCCGCGACGAACGCCACCCGGTACCGCACCGTGATGCCCTTGCCCTTACACAGAGTCGGCTTCGCCGGGGACGTCTGCGCGGTCGCCACGCTGCCGCCACCGCCCGAGACGGCGACCGGGAACCAGCGCCCACCCGCGTTGACATCGACCCTCACCTGGTCGGGCCGGAGACCTTGAAGGCGCAGACCCAGCGCGGTACGCAGCAGGACGCACCCGTCGGTGCGCTTGCGCACCGCGACGTTCACCCCCTGCGGGGAGCCACCGGCGGCGAAGCTGCTGGCCGCACCCACCCGGACCGAGTCGTCGTCGGCCAACGCCGGCGACGCACCAAGCATCACCAGGCCGCCCGCCAGACCACAGACCGCCGCGAGCCGTGCCGCGCGTCGACGCACCGTCATGATCACCTCGCCGTTCTCCCCGGGTGGGGTCCGCGGGCCAGGCTACTACCGGCCCACCCACACCGCCGGTCATAGAGCGGCCCAGACGTGTGCCGCGTTACGGTTTGCGGCCCGGCCCGCCGACCTGCTCCTGGTACGAATTCAGCCGCCCCCGGAGCCACCCTGGCCATGATCCACTCGACATCGCCGACGTGGGGCTATCGCCGGCCTTGGATGTCCCAACATCGCCGATCTGGAGTCGATCACCCTCGGCGCGGGCTGGCGAAGTGTCCCGTGCGGGCGGGGTGTTCCGTGCGGTCAGGCCGGGTGTTCCGTGCGGTCAGGCGGGGTGTTCGGTGCGGGAGAGGGCGTCGCGGCAGAGTCGGTCGGCGGTGCGGGTGGTCTCCGGCAGGCGGTAGCGCGGGGTCAGCGCGAGCACCTGCGCTGTCGCGTTCGCCAGACCCATCCGATGGCCGACGCTGACGAAGACCGGCTTCACCCCGTCCCGGGTCCGCAACACCCGACCGACGACGTCACCGCCGTCGCGCAACGGCGACCAGGCACCCCGCTCGGCGGGCGGCGGATCCCACGCCCCGACCAGCGGTGTCTTCCCCACCCCGATCGCAGGCAACCCGGTAACCACCCCGAGGTGGCAGGCGAGCCCAAACCGACGCGGATGCGCGAGCCCGTGCCCGTCGCACACCAGCAGGTCCGGAACCGTGGTCAGGCGGTCCAAAGCGGTGAGCAGCGCGGGCAACTCACGGAAGGCGAACAACCCCGGCACGTAGCCGAACGCGGGCCGTCCCACGGCGACCGCGGAGTCCACCACCGCCAACGTCCGGGCATCCAGCACCGTCACGGCCGCCGCCAGAAGGTCACCCCCTTGGGAGTACGCGACGTCCAGGCCAGCCACCGTCGCGGGCGCGCTCGGCCCCGGCCCAACCAGGTCGACCAGCGGCCGCAACTCCTCCTGTACGGCCACCGCCTCCTCAACCGTCATCTTTCTCATGATCCACTCAACATCGCCGACATGGCGCTATCCCCTGCCGTGGATACCCCAATGTCGCCGATCTGGAGTCGATCACGCTCGACGCACGCCGTCTGCGCAGTCGGCGGCACCGCAATCTCCCCCGCAGCCCTCGCGACCTCCCCCGCAGCCCTCGCGACTCCACGATCAGGCGAGGCCCAACTCGATGCGGGCATTCTCGATCCAATGGCCCACGCCACGCGCGCCGCTGTCCGCAGCGAGCCCAGCCGCCTCGTCGAGCAACTCGCGGGCGGCCTCCCGGTCGCCGTCGCTCGCCGCCAGGTGCGCCAGGCCGATCAGGTTCGCCGCGACCCCCGGGACGAAGGACAGCTTCCGACGTAGCCGGGTCGACTCCGTCAGCAACTCCCGCGCCGCGTCGACACGGCCAGCAGCCTGCTCAGCGAAGCAGAGGTGCCGCAGCACGTACGACAGGGTCAACTCGTCCCCCGTCGCGGTGGCCAACTCCCGGGCCCGAGCGAAGGCCGGACCAGCAATTTCCTGGTCCTGGCGAATCACCTGGTGGACGGTGCCCACCCAGAAGAGCGCCTCGCCCTCGCCGCGGGCGTCACCCAACTCCCGGTAGAGCCCGGCCGCCCGCTCGAAGAGCGCCAGTTCCGCCGCATCCTCCAGCCTGGTCTCCAGGAAACGGGCGTGCAGGATCCGGCCTCGGGCGAGGGCCACGTCGGCCTCCACCCCCACCAGGTCCTGCTCCGCCTCGTCCAGTGGCTTCGTGTCGCCACCGAAGACCGCCTGCTCGTAGCGCTCCTGCGCCCGCACCAGCCGAGCATCCATGCCTTCGGTCATCGCCGGGCCACCCCATCTGTCGATTTACTCGCGTGCATTTTTGCATGGCCAGTCTGCAGCGCGTCGTCGCAATCATGGGTGCTAGTACGACAGCCGCCGTTCGTGAGGTGACCTCGGATCCCGCGGGAACGAGGACGGCCACCGCATGATCGTCTGTGTGTTGTGGA